>JAACZQ010000113.1 GCA_009996675.1 Chitinophagaceae bacterium | reverse complement strand
TTCTGTTTTATTTTCCACTGCATTGTGGAACTTGATGTGTACGGTTACAGTAAGCCGGTTGGTAGAAGCCTGCTGATTACTCACACCAACGGTCTGGGTGGCATCATAACGACTGATATATCCGCCGATCTGGTAATGCGCACTATCGCTGTTGGTTCGGGTTAAACGGGTCTGGTTCACAATCTTTTGCTGGAGCTTATCATTCAGTTTGGTGCTCAGCTGAGGATTGATATAAGTGGCCCTGTTATCGATGAACTCGAGCCGTATGGTCTTCACCTTGGGGTCGATACTGGCATTGTTAAAAGTATAAATCTTGCAACCGGCCAGCAGTACAAAGGCAAGCAGGAACAGGAGGGTGGATGATATAAAGGATCGTTGGGTTAGCATAGCTTATTCTTCAATATCGTATTCTTTGAGTTTGCGGTATAAAGTACGTTCGCTGATACCCAGGTCAAGGGAAGCATCCCGTCTTTTACCCTTATGCTTTTTAAGTGCTTTAATGATCAGCTCCTTTTCCTTGTCCATGATGTTCAGCGATTCCTCTACTTCTTCATGGTGATGAATATCATCTTCATGCAGCAATACCGGCTGACCATTGGTATTACCCGCAGGCAGGTAGCTGGCAGGGGTACTTGATGCCGGTATAACAGATGATGGTGTATGCCCGTTTTGTAATTCGGTTGCAACAGGAAAATCCTGCATGAGTGATTCTCTGGTATAATGTGCCGCAGATCCGGCGAGTGACGGGTTCTGTAATATTTCCAGGAACATTTTTTTCAATTCCGTTACATCTTTCTTCATGTCGAAGAAAAGTTTGTAGAGGATTTCCCGTTCATTGGAAAACTCTCCACCCATAGCAGCGCCGCCAGCCAGTACCGGCATACGCGAATGCTTGTTCTGATCGGGGAGAAAATTCCGGAGGGTTGTTGCGGTGATATTGGTATTGGGACTGAGAACAGAAATCTGTTCGGCAATATTTTTCAGTTCACGTACGTTACCGGGCCATGGATAAGCAATGAGCATATTGCGGGCATCATCGTCCAGCTGAACCGGCTGGGTTTTATACCGTTCAGCAAAGTCCACCACAAACTTGCGGAACAGCAACAACACATCTTCCTTACGGTCGCGTAAGGAAGGTACACGGATGGGTACCGTACTCAACCGATAATAAAGATCTTCCCGGAAACGTCCCTTTTGGGTGAATTCCAGCAATTCGCGGTTGGTGGCTGCAATCACCCGTACATCTGTTTTCTGTACTTTGGATGAACCTACACGGATGAATTCCCCGGTTTCCAGTACACGCAGCAAACGGGCCTGCGTACCCAAAGGCATTTCACCAATTTCATCGAGAAAAATAGTACCGCCGCTAACGGTTTCAAAATAACCTTTGCGGCTATCCACCGCACCGGTGAAAGCACCTTTCTCGTGACCAAATAATTCCGAATCAATAGTGCCTTCCGGAATCGCACCACAATTGACCGCAATAAAGGGATTGTGCTTACGGGCAGAAAGCGCGTGAATGATCTGGGAAAAAACTTCCTTACCCACACCACTTTCACCCACAATCAATACCGTTAAATCCGTGGCAGCTACCTGCACGGCCGTATTCAATGCATGGTTTAATGCAGGTGCATTACCAATAATTCCAAACCTGTTCTTAATCGTCTGTAAATCCATAACTCACAAATTAAATGGCACTCAGGCCAGCTCACCCAATAAAGTGGTACGTGTACAACCGGTTACTTTCACCCAGGCATACTTGCCGCGTAAATCCTGATCACCTTGTTTGGGAAATACGATCACTTTATTCTGACTGTTTCTTCCCATCCATTCATCATCACTTTTGCGGCTATTGCCTTCGATCAATACCTTATATGTTTTGCCGATATCGGCTTCATTACTTTGTGTAGACAAGCGGCCCTGTTCATCAACAATCTCCTGCAGTCTTCTTCGCTTCACTTCTTCGGGTACATCATCGGTATAACGACGGGCTGCCAGGGTACCCGGGCGCTCGCTGTAAAAGAACATATAACTCATGTCGTACCTGCTGTACCGCATGATATCCAGCGTTTCCTGGTGATCGGCTTCTGTTTCCGTACAAAACCCTGCAATAATATCGGAACTGATACCGCAGTCGGGAATGATTTCCCGGATACGGTCCACTTTAGCCTTATACCATTCGCGGGTATAAGTTCGGTTCATCAGTTGCAATACCCTTGTACTGCCGCTTTGCACCGGCAAGTGTATGTATTTGCAGATATTCTCGTACCGCGCTATGGTAAACAGCACTTCATCGGTAATGTCTTTGGGGTGTGATGTACTGAATCGCACACGCAGATCGGGACTGATCTGTGCCACCTGCTCCAGCAATGCGGCGAATGTTACCACCTGGTCACGCGCTTCATCCATCCAGTAATAACTGTCTACATTCTGTCCCAGCAGGGTAATATCGCGATAACCGCGCTCGAAGAGATCACGGGCTTCCGCCACAATGGAATAGGCATCGCGACTTCTTTCTCGTCCGCGGGTAAAAGGAACCACGCAGAAACTGCACATATTATTACAGCCCCGCATGATGGATACAAAAGCAGTAATACCATTGCTGTCGAGACGTATCGGGGAAATATCCGCATAGGTCTCTTCCCGGCTCAGTAAAACATTCACCGCTTTCTGGCCACCGCCGGCTTCTTCAATCAGGGTAGGGAGGCTGCGGTAGGCATCGGGGCCAACTACCAGGTCTACCAGTTTCTCTTCTTCCAGTAATTTGCTTTTGAGACGCTCTGCCATACAACCCAGCATGCCAATCAGCATAGAAGGCTTTTTGGCCTTTGCTTTTTTGAAATCATGCAGACGTTTGCGTACGGTTTGTTCCGCCTTTTCACGGATCGAACAGGTATTCAACAGCACGAGATCGGCTTCTTCCAGGTTGCGGGTGGCACCAAAACCTTCTGCATTGAGGATGGAAGCCACTACTTCACTGTCCGCAAAATTCATCTGACAGCCATAACTCTCTATATAAAAATGTTTCCGGTACTGATTGGGGTCCTGCACAAAGGGGGCAAATGCCTCGCCCTGGCGTTGCTCATCATGTACTTTACCATCGGTCACCAGCATATCCATGCGTATCAACAATTTTAAAGTGTAAAATTATCAAAAAATGGTGGATAAATGCCAGTTTGACAGGTTTTCAGACACAAAATTTATGTTAATCCAATTAGATTTGCTGCAAATTCCGGCACATGAAGCAATGGTTGAGCTTACTGTTCATTGGTTTAATTTCATATCAGGCTATTTCTCAGGATATTGTAGTGAATAAACTCAGAAGTGAGACTTCCCGCACCATCAAAAAAGATGCAGATACCAGCAAATGGAATTGGAAAAGGGGTGGATTGCTCAGTGTAAACATGTCGCAGGGCTCCCTCAGCAACTGGGCGGCGGGTGGCGATAATTTCTCGCTTTCCATCAGTTCTTATTTCAACTTCTTCTATTTCTATAAAAAAGGACGGCACAGCTGGGATCATAACTTTGATATGAACCTGGGTTATGTACAAACCACCAGCCTCGGCAGCCGGAAGAACGATGACCGTCTCGATTACCTGAGCAAATACGGCTATAAACTTGATACCACCGGCAAATGGTTTATCTCCAGCCTGTTCAACTTCCGTTCACAGTTGTTTGACGGCTATACTTTTTCCAACAACATCGCTACCTTATCTTCTTCCTTTTTATCGCCAGCCTATATAATCCTGTCCGTGGGTTTTGATTATAAACCCAATTCTACACTGTCTGTCTTCATGTCGCCCGTAACCTCGCGTTGGACGATTGTGGCCAATAATACATTGTCGCAGCAAGGTAAATACGGTGTACCACCGGGTAAAAAATCCATCAATGAAATGGGTATGTTCGCTACGGTGAACTATAACAATACCATTGCCAAAAACATTACGTATAAAGGCAGGCTGGATCTGTTCTCCAACTACAATAACAAACCCCAGAACATTGATCTGTTCATGACCAATCTCTTTTCATTCAAGATCAATAAATACTTCTCGGCCACTTATAGCCTGGATATGATCTATGATGATGATGTACGACTCTTCGGTGTGAACAAGAATTCACCCGCCCTGCAAACCAAAAGTCAGATTGGATTGGGTTTCCTGAAACCACTGAATGTTAAACGCGGAATTTCTCCTGCGAAAAAAACAGCGATCTGATTATTGCGCCACTACTTTTAACAGGTGTTTGATGCGGTTGGCCTTATAGGTAAGGTCTGAAATATCTTTGTGTATAATGGTCACATGTCCCATTTTACGGCCGGGCTTGGTTTGCAGTTTGCCGTAGAGGTGCACAAAAACATTATCCATTTTCAAAACCTCTTCCAGGTTCTCATATGCCGCTGTACCGGAATGGCCTTCAGCTCCCAGGATATTAACGATGGCAGAAGATAAAATGGCATCCGGATTACCCAGGGGATAGTGCAGTAAAATGCGCCAGAGCATATCGTACTGACTGGAATAATTGGCTTCAATGGTATGGTGTCCGCTGTTGTGAACCCTGGGTGCGGTTTCATTCACCAGCACTTCATCGTTTTCATCTACAAATAATTCAACGGCAAATAAACCCGGACTGTTCAATCCCTTGACTACTTTCAGCGCAATGGCTTCGGCCTTCCATAATACCTGTTCCGGTAATTGTGCCGGGCTAATCTGGTAATCCAGCAGGTTCAGTACCGGATCGAAGACCATTTCTGCGGGGGGATAAATGGTGGTTTCGCCATTGGCATGCATGGCAACGATCATGGCAATCTCTTTTTTGATCTGCACCATTTTTTCCAGCACAGCCGGTGCGTCAAACCCTTTTGTCAGATCCCCGGCTTCCCGTATTACCTGAACGCCTTTACCATCGTAGCCCCCTTCACCCACTTTGTGTACAGCAGGTAATAAGCCGGTATGCTGCTCTAGTTCGGCCCGGTTCTGCGTGATCACAAAAGGAGCGGTAGGGATCTGATGCTCGGCGTAAAAAGCTTTTTGGGTGATTTTGTTTTTGATGGTGCGGATGGCGGCAGGCGAGGGGTACACACGTACGCCTTCCGATGCCAGTTTATCCAGCGCATCCACATTCACCGATTCAATTTCTATGGTTAATACATCCAGGTCTTTGCCGAAACGGTATACGGTATCAAAATCGGTGATATCGCCCTGTACAAAATGGTGACAGAGATGGGCGGCAGGGCAGGAGGGATCGTTTTCCAGTACAAAGGTTTCAACGGTATAATTGGCTGCTGCCTGTAAGAGCATGCGGCCCAACTGACCGCCTCCGAGAATGCCTGCTTTCATAGATTGATAATTCGCACAAAGATAATGATCCGGACCGCTCTTTTACCTCCCGGCCCGGAATGCCACATAACCGGAATGAAAAACAGGAATTGAGCCGAATTTGTTATTTTTGTTGGGTGATACCCGATTATCCGCATAAACTTTTTGGTGATAAGCGTTTCTGCTATTGCCTGCTCATGGAAGCACTGGCCATGGATGCCTGCTAACAACTGCTACTCCCGGGCATCATGCCCCGTTCATTTCATTTCACCACCCAAATTTTTGACTCATGGAAGCGATTGCCAAGAATCCTGCCCTGCAAAATGCCAATACCGACTTTCTTCCCCTGGAAGGAACAGACTATGTAGAATTTTATGTAGGCAATGCCAAACAGGCGGCCCATTTTTATAAAACTGCTTTTGGTTTTCAAAGCCTGGCCTATGCCGGCCCCGAAACAGGGGTGAAAGACCGCGCCAGTTATGCAGTGCGTCAACACAAACTCACTTTTGTATTCACCACTCCTTTGCGTCCCGATAATCCCATCGCCGACCATATCTATCAACATGGCGACGGGGTAAAAGTATTGGCTTTGCGTGTTCCCGACGCCACCGATGCCTGGCAACAAACCACCAGCCGCGGCGGTAAATCCTATCTGGAACCCCAAAGGCTGCAGGATGAGCATGGAGAAGTGGTCATGAGCGGTATTCATACCTATGGTGATACCGTACACCTCTTTATTGAACGCAAAAACTATACAGGTGCTTTTCTGCCCGGATACCAACCCTGGAACAGCCATTATAACCCCATAGAAACCGGTTTATTGTATGTGGACCATTGCGTTGGCAATGTAGGCTGGAACCAGATGAATCCCTGGGTGAAGTTTTATGAAGATGTGATGGGATTCCGCAATATCCTCAGCTTTGATGACCAGGATATTTCAACCGAATATTCTGCACTGATGAGTAAAGTGATGAGTAACGGAAATGGCTTTGTTAAGTTCCCCATCAATGAACCCGCCGAAGGCAAGAAAAAATCGCAGGTGGAAGAATACCTGGATTTCTATAATGGCGAGGGTTGTCAGCACGTCGCATTGGCCACCAACAATATCGTAGCAACCGTAACCGCATTACAGGATCGCGGGGTGGAATTCCTGAAAGTACCCGGCAGTTATTATGATGACCTGCTGGACCGGGTTGGTCATATCGATGAAGACCTGACCCCACTCAAAGAACTGGGTATCCTGGTAGACCGGGATGATGAGGGATACCTGTTACAGATATTCACCAAACCCGTAGAAGACCGCCCCACACTGTTTTTCGAAATCATACAGCGCAAAGGTGCCAAGAGCTTTGGCAAGGGGAATTTCAAAGCCCTGTTTGAAGCCATAGAAAGGGAACAGGCCCAGCGTGGTAATCTCTGATTTAACATTCATTGCATGGTCCGGAAAGACAGGATTCTGTATTTTCGGACCATGAAATATCTGTTGGCTGCTTTTATTCTGCTAACCGGGAGCTTTGTCAGCGCACAAAATTCATTCCTCGATAACCAGCGGGTATACCCACGGGTAGCCAGTGCGGTAAAGAGTAAGGAAGATTCACTCAAAAAACAATTTGCCGCCGCACACCTGAGCTGGCCGGTAAAAGATATGTATGTCCGTAGCTTCAAGTACGACAGCCAGCTGGAAGTATGGGTACGTAATCATAAAAATGAGCCCTATAAGCTGTTCAAGACCTACAAGATCTGTGCTTTATCCGGCACACTCGGCCCCAAAAGAATAGAAGGAGATTACCAGGTACCGGAAGGGTTTTATTATATCAATGAATTCAATCCCAAAAGCATGTATCACCTGGCACTGGGCCTCAATTATCCCAATGCTTCCGATAAACTGCTGAGTGATTCGGTAAAACCCGGCAGCGATATCTATATCCATGGCAGCTGCATCACAGTAGGTTGCATACCCATACAGAATAACCAGATCGAAGAATTATACATACTGGCATCTTATGCCCGTAACCAGGGACAGGATTTCATCCCGGTACATATTTACCCCGTTCGTTTCAGCAATGAACGCAGCCAGGAATACCTTTCACGCAACAGCAAGGAAGACAAAGACTACCAGAAATTTTCCACCCGGCTCAAAGAAGTGTATGACTATTTCGAATCCCACCGCAAACTCCCGCTGATCTCCGTGAATAAAAAGGGAGAGTATACGATGTTCGAAAGATAGATGTTGGTTTTTGGTTTTTAGTTTGGGGTTTATGGTTGGTTTTTTTTCGTGCAGCTCGAAGCCTGCAAGCCCAACTACTCACCCGTCCTTCTTTTCCGCATTCTCTCCCGCCATACATGATACAATTGCCAGGCATCGGGGGTGAGGCGGAGGTAAAATACGCCTGCAATCATGATCAGGGAGAAGCTGGATGCTTTGAGTAAAATACCAGCCCATCCGCCGAAAGAACCAAAAACAAAAAAGCTCACTGCATACGCAGCACCGGCCAGCAGGAGGGCATAGAGGGTTTTGAGGGTAAATGGCTGCATGCCAAATTTACGCCGCAGGAACTCGTAACGGATCAGGTTATAAATACTGTAGGCAGCAAGTTCTGCAAATGCTGAGCCGATAATGCCATAATGTTTGATGAGGAAATAAGTAAAAGGCAAACGAAGCGCCAGCATCACAACACCACTCAGGAAATCAAAACGCCAGTGTGTGGAAGTATTAATAACCATGGCATTCAGGCCCGTACCGGCATCAATGATGCGTACCATGCCCAATACAAAAATAACCCCCAGTCCCGCCGCATAATCCTGTTGAATGTCCAGCACAATCATACCGTCCTTCACATTCAGCCATAAATTGCCGAAAATGAATAATGCCATCAGTAACAGATTGATGCAGGAGCGGGAATAAATGCGGTTGATCTCGGTATAATTTTTATCCTTCCATGCCCGCGACAATACACTGGCAGAAACAGCCTGTATGCTGCGTTGTGGTACCTGTATGAGATTGGCAGCATATTGCGCCCACACAAAAACACCTACAGCAGTAAGTCCCTGGAAACCGGCAATGATAAAACTATCGATCGTAGCAGCAATAGAAGCAATCACGGTACCCCCAAATACCAATACCTGCATGGATATCATCTTCTTCCAGAACTTCCTTGTAACCCGGCTGATGGTAAAATTAAAATGCAGACGACCGGAACGGTAGAGATAGATCAACAAAACCAGGAAAACAACCAGGTATTGAAAAGCAAAAAGATAAATGAACATCCGATAGTCGATGATCTTGAAATAAAACAAACCGATCAGCACACTGGTGAGGCATCGGAGGGCTGTTTCTTTGAGGAAATTGGAAATCACCGATAATTGCAATGCCCAGCTGAAACTTTCAATTACCGAGAAAAACAACATGCCCATGGCAAAGGGGAACATCCAATAATAATACTCTACAATCAGGCTGGATTTCTCCTGGTACTTTTCAATAAAATAAGGCTCAAACCAGAAACCCAGTCCGGTTACCAGGATAAACCCAATGAAAGAAGCCACCAGAGCCCAGCTCATCAGATCGATCTTGCGTTGCTCAAGATTGTCTTTATAATAGGGATAAAATTTATAAATAACCGGTATAACTCCCAATGCACCAATCGCATACATGTTTTGGGCAAAGTCGAAAAAGATACGGGTAAGGCCAAACTGTTCGGGTGTAAACGAACCATTGCGCGAATAGAAATAGTTATTGATAAAACCAATCAGGAAGCCCAGGTATACAAGCAGACTCGATACAATGGTTTGTTTTCTGATATTCCCCATATTGTCAGTTGCCCCTTATTTGATCTGTTTGGCGATGATGTAAAAATACTGTTCTATCTCGGCAGGTTTGGCCAGCCAGGTTTTGGCCGGATCAATATTTGTTTCCTTCCATTGATTGGCTTCCGGGTTGATGTACAGCTGTCTGCCATTATCCGAAAGCAGTATCGGCAGGTTAAACCCGTCTACACAATTCGTCCACCGGAAATGTACTTTGGTATTGTTCTCACTGAAATAATATTCCAGTACCGGTATCTGAACCGTTTCCAGGTATTGCTGGAATATTTTATCCAGTGGTAGTTTCAGGGATTCACTC
>JAACZQ010000112.1 GCA_009996675.1 Chitinophagaceae bacterium | reverse complement strand
AGTAGAAAACGGGGTGCTATCAGACCCATCCCGGCTTCTATCCTAAGATAAGGAAGATTCCGATGGGTTTAAAAGCTACTTAAGAGATACAATTCTGTATCACAATGCAGCATCAGAAGGTAAATAATGTCTATATTTAGGGTAATCATTTTACCCCTCATGACGGAACAGGCCATTATTGCAGGCTGCTTGAACAATGACCCTGCTGCTCAGCGGGAGTTGTACAACCGGTTCAGCCCCAAAATGCTGAGTGTGTGTTACCGTTTTGCGCAAAACCGCGAAGATGCGGAAGATATGCTGCAGGAGGGGTTCATTAAAGTGTTTACCCAGATACATACGTTTCAGAACAAGGGCGCATTTGAGGGATGGATCCGGCGCATCATTGTACATACCTGTATCAACTTTTTGAAGAAACACAAAAAGTTCAACGAGAGTGTTGACCTCAGTTATGCCACAACGGTGCATGTGAAGGAAGAAACCGTACCCTCCATCATGCAGGCCCGTCAGATCATTGAATGTATCCGGCTCCTGCCCATTGGCTACCGTACCGTTTTAAACCTGTACGCGCTGGAGGGGTATAGCCACAAAGAAATAGGAATCATGCTTGACATCGAGGAAAGTACGAGCCGAAGCCAGTACACCCGAGCCAAAGCCATGCTGGAAACCATACTGATCCGTAAAAAGATCATTGAAGTGCCCGGCACCAAAGAAAATATCAGCTGGATGGCTGCTTTCAACCGATAGCGCCATACGATTGCCATATAATGAAGTTATGTACCAGGAAGAGTTTGAGCAATTTTTACAAAACGAAGTAAAACAACACCGGATGTATCCCTCCGACCATGTGTGGAGGAATATCCGTACGGAGTTGCATGGCTATCGTTCCTGGCCCGCCCTCACTTTCATCAGCGTTTTCATTGTTACGGCACTTACCTTATCTACCGTTTTAACCAATAAACCCGATAAGCATTTACTGGAGCCGGCCAATTATGCCAATGTGCTGAAAGCACACGAAGCTGCTGAGAAAGCCAGCCTGGTTGCCAATGAAAAAAGCCAGCGTTATTTCCACAGCATTTCTCCTGCACAGATCAATGTGCATACCATTGAAGCCATTACCCTGCCCGATAACCGGCAGAACTTCATAGCTGCTGCTACCGTAGCACCCGCCAACCTTTTCGAACATACCAGCAATGTACTGCGTACCACTACCCCCAGGGAAATCATGATACGCATGCCTCAGCCCATGAGCTTTACCGAACAGGAAAATACCGGCAGCAACAATAACATGGATGCGGCAAGCATGACTGCTACGGCCGAAACAGACCAGCCTGCTCAAACGGCAAACGAAACCATCAGCGCCAGTAACGACCATGAAAATGATCCCAGTGCCGATGCTTTCCTGAAAGATTTTAAATATGTACCGGTAGTGAGCAAACCCAAAACTTCCAAACTGGGTTTCCAGATTTATTTTACCCCCTCTACCAGCTACCGCAAATTATCGGATGAGAAAGTAAAAGAAATTGTACAACGCAGTTCCTCCGCCATCAGCACGCCCGTTCCCAGCACCACCGATGTTAACCGGGTCGTACGGCACAGACCGGCCATGGGTATGGAACTGGGTTTTGCCATGCTGTACCGCATCAACCAGCGGCTTACTTTTAAAACCGGCGTACAGCTGAATATACGTCAGTATGAAATAGAAACGTTCCAGTCACTCACCAACGACCCCACCACTATTTCACTGATCAATTATGGCGGTGTACAGAATATTACCCTGTACTCTCCTTACAACAACAATGTGGGTTATAAACAAACCGAACTGAACAATAAAGTATTCCAGCTTTCCGTACCCCTGGGTATCCAGTGGGAAGTGTTGCAGGGCAAACATTTCAGCATCAATACCGAAGCCTCTGTACAACCCACCCTTAACCTCAACAGAAATGTTTATGTGCTCTCCACCGATTATAAACACTATGCCAATGGCAGCGAGTTTGTACGCAAGTGGAATATCAATACCAATGTTGGCCTGAACATCAGCTACCGTACCGGTGCCACTACCTGGCAGATCGGTCCGCAGGTACGTTACCAGCATTTATCGACCTATTCCAACAAATACCCCATCAAGGAATACCTGATGGATTATGGTCTGCGTATTGGTTTCACCAAGTCTTTTCAATAATACCAATGCCCCGCATTGGTGAAACACCAACCAGAACACCTGTTATCCAGTCATCCCGCCTGCGGCGGGATGACTTTTTATGGCCCTTAATGAATAATTTTACCAGATGAAAATCAGCCTGTTTCCGGTATACCTGTTTGTCTTATGCTTGTTTGCCTGCAGTGGTAAACAAAAAACGCCCGGTAATAATACCAGCACAACCGACACCACCAAATTTTACCCGATCAGCGATTTCATCCGTTCACAGGTTGATTATCTCATACAGATGAAAAAACCGGTTACGCTGGTGCGTATCCGCAACGGAGTGAAAGACTCTGCACAGATTGATTATCCGCAACTGCAATTGCTGGCTGATGGGTTCCTGACAAAAGATATTGCCGGTGATGGCGTTAAACAGGGATACCGCGAATCTGTATTCCAGGACGGCGACACCCACAGCATTACACTCAGTTACAGCACCAGCAATACACAATTACCCGTGCAGGGGGTGGATGTACTACTGGACGAAAATACCCGCCTGGTAAAACGTATTTTCATCCGTGCACAACAAAACAAAAACGATACCCTGACCATTGAACAATACAGCTGGAATGCTTTCAAAGGCTTTCAGATCAATCGTTATATCACGTACGGGAAAGACTACAGGATGGAAGAAAGAAACAGCATCAGCTGGCCCGACAGCCTTTCCATACAGCGCAAGAAACCATGACACAGGAACAGTTTCAACAACTGGCACATACCATCCCGCACCAGCCCGGCATTTATAAATATTTTGACCAGGGCAATACCTTATTGTATGTAGGCAAGGCCAAGAACCTGCGCAAAAGGGTGAGCTCCTATTTCTCCAAAACCTTTACTACCTATAAAACGCATGAACTCGTTCAGCGTATCCACCGGATCGAATTTACCATCACCGATTCTGAGCAGGATGCATTCCTGCTGGAGAATGCACTCATCAAGGAATTTCAGCCCAGGTTTAATATCAATCTCAAAGACGATAAAACCTATCCTTTCATCGTTATTAAAAAAGAACCTTTCCCCCGTGTATTCCTCACGCGGAAAAAGATCAACGACGGGTCTGAATACCTCGGCCCCTTTACTTCGGCAGGTAAAGTGCGTGAATTGCTGGCTTTTGTACGCCAATACATCCCCTTGCGTACCTGTAAACTCAATCTGACCGATCACAATATTCAACAGGGAAAGTTCAAAGTCTGTCTCGAATACCACCTGGGTAATTGCAAAGGGCCTTGTGAAGGATTACAGGATGCAGCATCCTATGATGAGGGATTACAGCAGGTGCGCAATGTACTGAAGGGTAACCTGGGTGGCGTGATTCAGCGGTTCAAAGCAGACATGCTGGGTTTTGCCCAGCAGCTGGATTTTGAGAAAGCGGAAATGGTGCGCAAAAAAATTGAACACCTCGAAAACTACCAGTCGAAATCCGTTATTGTTAGCAAACATTTATCCAACCTGGATGTGTTTTCCATCCTCAAAGATGGTGCATTGGCTTATGTGAATTACCTGATGGTTCAAAACGGCACCATTGTACAAACGCATACCGTTCCCCTGGAAACCAAACTGGAGGAAAGTGAAGAAGAGGTACTGGGTTTTGCCATTGCAAATTTGCGTGCTGCATTCAATAGCCTGGCCACCGAAATCATTCTCCCCTTCCCCATTGATTATCCCGATAGTTCTGTAGTGATTACGGTGCCCAAGGGGGGTGATAAAAAGAAATTACTGGACCTCTCCCTTAAAAACGTGAATTATTACACCGAAGAGCTGCGCCGCAAGAAAACACTGCATTTAGAGGGGAAAAGCGATATGGAGAAAAAGCAGGTCCTCTATGAACTACAGGAATACCTGCACCTGCAGGAAACACCGGTGCATATTGAATGTTTTGATAACTCTAATTTCCATGGCAGTTATCCGGTATCGGCCATGGTTTGTTTCCGGGATGGCCTGCCCAGCAAAAAAGACTATCGCCATTTTAATGTGAAAACGGTTAGTGGCATCAATGATTTCGCTACCATGAAGGAAGTAGTATACCGCAGATATAAACGTTTGAAAGAGGAAGGCAGTTCTTTTCCGCAGTTGATTATTATAGATGGTGGCAAGGGACAATTGGGTGCGGCTATGGAAAGCATCCGTGAACTGAAGCTGGAAGGTGTAACCACCCTGGTGGGATTGGCCAAAAATGAAGAAGAATTATTTTTTGCAGGAGATCAGCAATCCATCAAGCTGCCCTGGGATAGCGACAGCCTGAAACTGGTACGCCGTATCCGCGATGAAGTGCATCGTTTTGGTATTGGCTTTCATCGCAACCAGCGATCCAAAGGAACGTTTAAAAATGAGTTGGAAAATATTAAAGGTATCGGGCCGCAAACAGCCGCTTTGCTGTTGAAAGAATTTCGTTCGGTGAAAGCAATTCGCGCTTTGAGTGAAGCCGAACTGGAGCCCTTGATTGGCGCGAGTAAAACAGCCCTATTAAAACAATATTTCGCCGGTAATCCGTTATAGGATGGACATAAAAAAAGGGGTCAGGATAGAAATCCAACCCCGTTTTTAAAATCCAATATCCTATGAAAAACCGTAGTAAAGGTACGGATTCCGGCCAATCTACCAACAATCCTTGTTCTATTTTTATAATATAAGCGAATTTTAAGCAAAAAAAAGAGGGCCGGGGCCCTCTTGACTATCGTTGGCTACTGCTTAGTACTGCCAGAGATCCTGCTCGTAGTTAAACAGCCTTTCTTTGATGTTTTCTCCTTCCAGCAGCCGGAACAGGGGATCCTTGATCAGGGCGCTCAGGAAGCGGTCGCTGGGGTTATTGGCACTGGTTTTCACGATATAGCTATCGAAAAAGCGGCTCTCAAATAATTCTTCCCAGGTCATGCGGCCTGCATAGTTCTTGGTATTATATACGTTGAATTTGGTAAGGGTCTTACGCAGATCGGGATAATAAATCCAGAACAGGGTGCGGGTGGTGGGCTTATTATTGATCATGATCTTGGCTACCGGGGCAATACCAATAATGCGGCAGAACATGCGGCTGGCTTCCTTGTCGAATATCCATTGCTCTTTCAGGCGGAATGTATAGATCGAATCAGGATTGGGTGCGAACTTGGTATCATAGATAATAGCGGTATCCATGATATTGGGGTTTACCGCACTTTGTACCAGTTGGGTATCCAGTCGGCCTTTCAGCATTTTCATAACATCTTCATACAGCAGGGGTTTGGTAAACCGGTCGTCTCCACCTTCTGCAGAAAAAGCTGTTACGCTATCATTTTTAATGGCACTGAGCATGATGGCAAAAAAGCGCTGATCACCCATATCATCCTTACCGGGATACATGAATACCTGGTTTTTCTTTTCCCGGGCATCAATCTCACGCCAGATGAATTCACTGAATAACCAGTCGTCTTCACGCAGGTGTTCATACTCCAGGGGTTTCTTTTCGCGGGTCTTGCTGCGATCGGCTGCGGTTTCATTACGCAGGCTGCGGGCAACGGTTTCTCCAAAACCACCCACCGTTGTTGTATCTACGGTTTTGGTGGGTTTGGCCGCATTGGGATCGGCAGTGGCCGGCTTGTTGGTATTGTTGGTGTTGGCTGCAGGCTGATTGCCGGTACCGGTATTGGTCACCGGAGCTGGTTTGGGCTTGGTGGTATCTGCGGTGGTCTTATTCCTTCCCTTCAGGTTCGCAAAGCCCTGTGCCGTAGCAGCAGTGCCAGCCATCAGCGAAAACGCTACCAGTAATACAAATATTTTTTTCATAACCCTTGCTTTATTGCAATATGAATGTAATGTTCTGATCCAGTTTGCGGGTTCCGCCACCAGGCTCACCCACTTTAATTTCTCCGATCGTTACAGTGGTTCCTGCCTGGCAACGTCTCAACAGATTTTGTGCATCTGCGGTGAACGAAGGTCCATTGATCTCCACAAACTCAGGCTCGTCAAATCCTTTACCGGTACAAATAATCATGAATGAAATCACCGGGAATTTTACTCCTTCAAAAATAAAATCACGCAGATCGGCAATCACCCCTTTTTGCACACGGAATACATTGGCTGCCATGGCACCACCGGCGCTCCCGCCTACAATTGCAATCGGATCGGGTACACGTTTTACCGGTATGGTTATTCGCTGTGCATTTTTTCCATCATTGGCCACTACGGTTACTGAGCCCAGTTGGGTACAGTTAACAATATATTGACCGGCTCCGGTTTTACGGAGATTGGCTCCGTTACCTTCGAGGCTTACACTCACTTTTTCATCACCGCCACCGCCGGTTACACTCAGCGGGTTATCGAGGCCACGGTAGAATACGCGGGTTGCATCGGTAGAAACCACCAGTCCGGCAGGCACACCCACCGTATAGCGAACCTCTTTTTCAACTACCGCATTGGTTCCGTCGGGCTTGGTATAAGAAATCCGTACTTTTTTCACATTGGATCCCGAGTTACCTACGCGTGTTTTGTATTCAGCGGCACCATCCGCATTGATAGGCACATTGGCTCCATCAATGGTAATGGTAGGTCTGGCTGCTTTACTGAAGGCGCCAATACCTGCTGTGATCACCAGTTCTTCACCGGGCATCAGGTATTGTGAATTGGTTCCGGCAAATGCCTGGAATTCATCATAAATCAGTTCCACTTGTCCGATCTGCCTGTGGCAATATTCCACAGCAATCGATTCACTGTTTTTCACGTCGTTCTGAAACTTACTCAGAATGGTGATAGCAGCAATAGTGGGCGTCATATGAAAATAACCATAAGCCCAGTCATCTTTACCCGCTTCACTGCCGGAAGGAGGAATGGAAAGATCGAGGGGCAGACCGGCTCCGATTTCAGATGCCATCTCCGCATCAATCTCCAACAACTGTTTTTTGAATGCAGTAAGCCGACCGAGTAATTCCTTCCCTTTTCCTTTCCCGTTGGGGGGATCGGATACAAAAAGACGGGTGGCAGCATCCAGGTTATCTTCTTTGAACAATTCTTTTCCTGTTTTCTCATCCTTGGTTAAACCAGATTCCTGTTTCAGTTCCAGTTTCAAAGATTCGAGGTAATTGTACAGATCATCGGCCAGTGCCTTGGCTTTCTGGGCCTTGGGTAACCATATTTCTGCTTTCTCTTTTGTTTTGGGATCCTCCAGTTTTTTCTGAAATGAACGGAACACTTCCTCATTCTTCTTCTCCACAATACCACTGGCCGTCATCAGACTGCGGTCTACCGTTTTAAAAGCATTCAGAATTTCAGCAGATACATTCAGTGCCAGCAATGCTGTGAGCACCAGATACATCATGTTGATCATCTTCTGCCGCGGTTCCTTTGGTAATGCCATGCTTTCTAATATTTTTTAAATACGCTTACAATTGGTTTAGTAGGGGGCAGCTGTTTTATCTGCCCTGCATGGCCGTTAACATATTACCATACACCTGATTCAGTTTACCCAGGTTATTGGCCAGGGCTGCAATCTGTTCTTTGGCTTTCATGGCATCATCGGCACTGCTGGACATAGCAGCAGAAGCCTGCGCCAGTTTTCCGTAAAACTGATTCAATGCTTTCAGGTGATTATTGCTCTCCTGTAATTCCAGTTCATAAATCGTATTCAGCGATGAGAGGTTTTTGGTTAATACCTGTACCTGCTCATGAAACTGCTTGGTTCCTTCTGATGCGCTATTGAATCCAGACAGCGCAGCAGTAGCGTTGTTTACTGCACCGCTGATATTTCCCAGCGCAGAAGCTGCTTCTTGTGTTTTGGCAGTAAAATCGCCAGTTGCTTTTACCACATCACTGATCTGACCGAGGTTATCTACTGTTGTACCCAGTTTCTGGAAACCGGCACTCAGTTTGGAAAGATTGGCGGGTGTGATATCGGCCTGTTGTAACATATCATCCAGACTTTTCAGTGCGGGATTACCGGTGGTAGCAGCAGCCGGTGCCGGGGCTCCCATATCGGGTGGTGGCAGGATTGCATACACGATAAAGATCAACGCTTCTGTAGTCAGGCCAATCTTCAATGCCCAGTCTGCCCAGGACAGGTGCAGGATCTTGGCCATGGCTCCGAAGATTACTACGGAGGCACCAAGACAAACAATAATGTTCACAAGACGGTTGGTTGCGGGAGAAACACCTGAGGCCATAAAATTTATTTGTTTTAGATATTAGATGTTAGGGTTCGAATCGGTTTATTTTTTCATCCGGGGTGCCAGATCTATCACACAACGGAAACCGATGTAAGATTTAGCTGTATCCTGGTATTCATAGTTACGGGTACTTACCTGGAGGAAATAAGCAATATCTTTCCAGCTGCCGCCACGTACTACTTTACGTTTCATACGGGGGAAATCATCATCAGTTGCTTCGATGCGCACATCCGGACTCATATCTGCCATGAAATTGTAAGAACCTTCATAGAAATAGGAGCCAGTCCATTCAGCCACATTACCGGCCATATTATACAGACCATAATCATTGGCCCAGTAAGCATCGGCTTTAACGGTATAGAAACCACCATCTTCGGCATAGTTACCGCGACCGGGTTTGAAGTTGGCCAGCAGACAGCCTTTTTTATTTCTCAGGTAATAGTTACCCCAGGGATACATAGAGTTGGTTCTTCCGCCACGGGCTGCATATTCCCACTCGGCTTCACTGGGCAGGCGGTAATCGCCATCCACAGCCATTTTCTTTTTCTCGAGATAAGCATTCTGTATATGGGTTCTCCAGTGACAGAAAGCCACCGCCTGTTTCCAGGTTACCCCTACCACCGGATAATTACCAAAAGAGGGGTGGGCGAAATAACGCTTGGTCATGGGTTCGTTATAGGAATAAGAGAAATCGCGGATCCATACGAGTGTATCGGGATAAACTTTCTCGTCGTAACGAACAATGAAATCCTTACGGGGACGATCTGCATTTTCGCGTTTAGCAGCTGCGGGCAGATCAAAATATTCGATCCGGTATTTGAGTTTTCCGGGATCTATTTCCTGACGGCCAAACAAACGGTTATCGGGTGCCAGGTTCAGTTCATTGAGTTTTTCGATGGTGGCTTTATCGTATTTGATGGTAGCCACTTTCTTCCAGTCAACCGCCATGGTGTCTTCCTTATTGATACCCCCACCAAAGAGAATTTTGAATGCCAGTGAATCGCGTACCCAGTTTACAAACTGGCGATACTGGTTATTGGTGATTTCAGTAGCATCCATCCAGAAACCAGGTATGGATACCTGACGGTTCCTGTTGGTGTAGTTGAAGCTGATGTCTTCATCACTCGGTCCCATATGAAAAGTTCCGGGTGGTATATACACCATACCGCGTGGGGTATTCATGCTGGGTTTAGCCACGGGCGCAACACCATGCAGCTGTCCGTCGTCGGGCAGTCCTTTGGAACGGTTTCCCTTCTTCAAAAAGCAGGAGCTCATGCTCAGGGTCAGCGCTGCCAGGGTAATCGTTGTTAAATAACCTTTCATCTGTTCAAAGTGATTTATGACAGTGACAAATATAAGCTTCGAAACGGCAGTTGCAGCAGTTTCAACGACTTAATAACAATAAAATCGCAAGGCGGGTAAAAGTAATGTCAGTCTTTCCTGATTTTGGTTCATTATGTATTGCGCGAAATAGGGGCGCAGAGCCACTGTCTGCATAGCAAATTACCGCAATTCTTGTTACACAATTGCTAAAAAATCTGCTAATTTATCAGTAGTATATTCACTACATGTATAATCACGACAAACAAAACATACCAATTCCCCGTTTTTAGGCGTTTTTCCGTTTAATAACGGGAAATCTGAAGTTTTAGTTTCCCCGCACTGGACTATTTTCCAGGGCGAAAACTTTCGTATTACCTGTGGCAGCAGGTCTTTGTTCCCGGATCCCATCAATGCTATTTCTTTCCAGCCCACCATCCCCGTCTGCAATACCAGTGCCCAATAGCCGAATGATACCGGATATTGTTCTACCGCCTGCGCCAGGGCCCCCAGCATGGTTCCTGCCCTTTCCTCCCAGTCGCTCCGCTCAAATACCCGGCCCAGATACTGTAAGTTCCTGGCCATCACTGCATTACCACTGGGTGTGGCTCCGTCGTACACTTCTTTTTTCCGGATGATCACATCCTCCTGTCCCGCCGGCGTATAATAGTAAAATCCGGTATTTTCTTCCCCGAACCTGTTATTCACCTGCTCCAATACCGCTTTTGCCTTCCGCAGGTAATCCCCTTCTCCGGTAATCTCCTGTAAAGCTATTGCCGCTTCAGTCAGCCAGGCCAGATCGTCCAGGAATGCCGGGATACGGGCTTTTCCTGCCTTATAGGTATGGTACCAGTTACCATCCACATCCTGCAGTTTTTGCTCCAGGAATGCCATGGCTTCGGTAGCCATCTCCCGGCAGGCTTTATCACCGGTAGCCGCATAAGCATAGCAACAGGCTGTGATCATCAGGGCATTCCAGCCCAGTAAACACTTGTCATCCAATAAAGGACGAATCCGCTCAGCCCTACGCTGCATAAGCCTGCTTTTTTGTTCCTCCAGCCAAAGCAGTAATTCTGTTTCGGTGAGTCCGTTGGCGGCCGCAAAAACCGCCGGTTGCTGCAAAATCCGCAGGATATTCACCTGTTCCCAGTTCCCGGCTTCGGTGATATCATAATAGGCACAAAACCGCGCTGCTTCGCTGCCCAGTACCGCTTCAACCTCTGCCTTCGACCAGGTATAGAACTTTCCCTCCACCCCTTCACTGTCGGCATCCAGGGCACTGTAAAATCCACCCTCCGGGTGCCGCAGCTCGCGCTTCACAAATGCCAGTATCTCCCGGATAGCCCGTTCATAATGCCGATATCCGGTCAACTGCAAGGCTTCCGATAACACAATGACCAGCAAAGCATTATCGTAGAGCATTTTTTCAAAATGGGGAGCCAGCCATTGGGTATCGGTGCTGTAGCGCGCCAGTCCGCCCCCCAGCTGATCATAAATACCGCCTTCAATCATTTTATCCAGACTCAGCACGGCCTGTTCCAGTGATGCCGGGTCACCGGTAAGGTGATGATGCCTGAGCAGGAACCGGATGGATTGGGTTTGCGGAAATTTTGGAGCCGCCCCAAAACCGCCCCATTCCCGGTCGGCCGATGCCAGTAACTGCCGGTTGATGGTTTCCATACGGGATTCGGTAAAGGGACTACCCGCATCTGCAGCAGGCTTACGTAAGCCAAAAGCATTGGATTGCTGTAAATGACGGGTTAGCTTATCGGCCTGGTTATCGATCGCTTCTTTTTTTTCGGTATAGGCCTTGTATACCCCCTGCAATACATCCTGCCAGCTGGGCCGGTTATGCATGGGCTGGGGCGGGAAATAAGTACCCCCGTAAAACGGACGACCATCGGGCATGAGGAACACATTCAATGGCCAGCCCCCACTACCGGTCATGGCCTGTACTGCATCCATATAAATATGATCCAGATCCGGCCGCTCCTCCCGGTCGATCTTGATGTTCACGAAATATTCGTTCATAATGACTGCCGTGCCCGGGTCTTCGAAACTCTCTTTTTCCATGACATGGCACCAGTGACAGGCAGCATAACCAATACTCACCAGAATGGGTTTATCATTATCCCGTGCCAGCTGCAGTGCTTCTTCCCCCCATGGATACCAGTCCACCGGATTATGGGCATGTTGTAACAGATAGGGACTGGTTTCCTGTGCCAGTCGGTTTACGGGTTGATTTGCCTGCATGAGGGCAAGTTAGGGGAAAACCTGAATCCTGAG
>JAACZQ010000111.1 GCA_009996675.1 Chitinophagaceae bacterium | reverse complement strand
TGAATTTTTGATCTTTGATTTTTTGATTGAGGACAGTGAGTAGTTTTATGTCAGATCGCAGATGTCAAGTGTCAGATATGGAAGGAAGTTTGATTTTTTGACTTGTCCACCGTAGCTAAAGCGAAGGTGGATGTTTGAATTTTTGATTTATCCACCATAGCTTCAGCGAAGGTGGAGCTTTGATTTTTTGATGGAGGATAGTCAGTAGTGAGTAGTGAGTGTGTATCACCTAAGATCCGACTAATGCGGACAAGCTTTAATAACTCATACCTAACCCCCAACGCGCCAATGCGCCAACAGCTAAAGTTGTTGGTCAGGCGACAAGGTGGTTTTTGATTTATAGTTTTTAGTGTATGGTTGGAGGGTGTTTTCCCAACAGCTAATGGCTAACATTCCCATCAGGCGGACAAGCTCTCATACCTAACACCTAATGCGCCAACAGCCAAAAGCCAATAGCCAACAGCTTGTGGCTTGTAGCTCGCAGCTAAAAAATACTCACTACTCACTACTCACTTCCTCGCATACACCAAATACTCCCCCGCCTGTAATTCAAATGTTTCTCCTGGTTGAAAAGAGTGACTCAAACCGGAGAAAACATTCTTGAATATACCTGTTAACCAGGGATGATACACCTGCAGGGAAAGCCGGTCGCGACCCGATACATTGAGCAGTACCAATACCACCTGCTCCCCTTTTTTTCGCAGGTAACAAAACAACTGTTCACTATGCTCTGAGGGCAGTATAAATGTTTCACCGCCCTGCAAAGCGTTGGATTGCTGTTTGAACTGAAACAGGGTCTGGTAAAAATCATGCAGTATCGGGGGCTGGCTCCAGGAAATTGCATCCTTATCAAAAAAAGCCAGTCGCTTATCCAATGCATTTTCCTGTCCGCTGTACAACAGCGTTATCCCTTCCCAGGTAGCCGTGAACACTGCCCAGGCTTTTGCTGCCTGTCCATATTTTTCTGTATCGGTACCATTCCAGCTGTTTTCATCGTGGTTACTGGTATAGAATAATTTAGACGCATGGGGCGGATATTGCGTGTAGCTATGCAGGATATCCTGCACCTGCTGTAAACCGGCTTCACCACGGGCATACCGCTCACTGGCATGCATCCAGGCCCAGGCATAAGTAGTATCAAATACCTGGTGATAAGTTACTTCCTCACATTCAGCCAGCCAGTACAGGGGCTTTAACTGATCGCAGTGTAACCTTGCTTCCTGCCAGAAATCCAGTGGCACCAGGTGTGCCATATCGCAGCGAAAACCGTCGATATCAAATGTATGTACCCACCACTGCATGGCCTGCACCATGGCAGCACGCATAGCAGCGGATGAATAGTTGAGGTCAATCACATCCTTCCAGCCATTGCGTTCCGTAAAATCTCCCTGCGCATCCAGCAGATACCAGTCTTTGTTGGATACTGTCCAGACATGATCCATACCCGTATGGTTGGCTACCCAGTCAATGATCACATACATACCCAAACGATGCGCTTCTGTTACCAGGGTTTTAAAATCGGCTTCCGTACCAAACTCGGGATTGATGGCGGTATATGCACTACAGGCATAATAACTGCCCAGGGAACCCTGCCTGCCCAGCACACTGATCGGTGTCAGCGGCATGAACCACAATATTTGCACACCCATTTCTTTCAAACGGGGAAGATGCTGCATGAATGCCGCTATGGTTCCTTCCCGGGTATATTGTCGCAGGTTTACTTCATATACCACAGCATGTTGCGACCAGGGTGTCTGGTTAAACGATTCACTCATGCTACGATAATACGATTTTTTAAGCAGGCTTTGCGCTACGGGGTAATACCATTTGTAACAGCGCAGCCAGCAGTACCACAGCTACCGCACCTATCACATTCAGCCAGAGAAAGCCCAGCCCGATGATATTGTAGCGATCCATCAGGAAGAAGGCAATGACCACTACTTCCCCCAGCAGGGCTGCCATAAACACGGCATTACCCTGTATGCGTTTCATATAAAAAGCTACGAGGAAAATACCCAGTATCACCCCATAAAACAGGGATCCCAGCACATTCACTGCTTCTATCAGGCTTCCCATACCCGAGGCAAACTCTGCGGTGATTACACAAAAAACACCCCAGGCCAATGTGTATAAACGCGACTGCCTGTATTCAGCTGCACATTGCGCCGGATCATTCGGGTTATACTGAATACCTTTTAACCGAACATGAAAATCAATCATGGTACAGGATGCCAGGGAATTCAAAGCAGCAGCTATCGAACCCCAGGCCGCCAGAAAAATAATGGCAATCAGCAAACCTATTAACCCCACCGGCATATAGTCCACCACAAAACGCAGGAATACATAATTGGTATCGTTTGTGTCCGCACCCGGCATGGCTTTGGCCAATACTTTCCGGTATTGCTGTTGCAGTTCCGACATTTTTTTAGCACCGGTCTGTACACTGTCCTTATAACTGGCCTGTCCCTTGATCACAAAGGACTGGGTATGGGATTGCTGTACTGCCTGTATGGCCGTAAATTTTTGCTGCAACTGTATGAGCGAATCCCGGTAAGGCGTTTGTAAGGCTTTTGTTTCCACCGATTTATTGAAGAATACCGGTGAGGGGTTGAACTGGTAAAAAGTGAAGAGCAGGGCTCCCAGCAGCAGTATGAGGAATTGCATGGGTACTTTCACCAGTCCGTTCATGAGTAATCCCAACCGGCTTTCGGTATTGTCTTTTGCGGTGAGGTAGCGGCCTACCTGCGACTGATCGGTTCCGAAATAAGAGAGGGCCAGAAAAAATCCACCAATCACGCCGCTGATGATATTATAGCGGTCTTTCCAGTCGAATCCTTTTTCACTGATGCCGGTGGTAATCACATTCAGTTTCCCGGAAGCACCGCTTACCTGTAATGCTTCCTTGAACCCAACACCTTCCGGCAGGTAATGTACAATGAGGTAACCGGCTACCAGCATACCGGCAAATATGATGAGTTGCAATTGTTGTGTATAAGCCACTGCTTTGGCACCGCCGCTAACGGTATAAATAATCAGCACCCCTCCCATCACAATATTGGTCCAGAAAATATCCCAGCCCATCAGGGATGAAAGGATGATGGAAGGTGCATAAATACTGATACCGGTAGAAAGCCCGCGCGATAACAAAAAAAGGAAAGATGTGAAGATGCGTGTTTTCAGATCAAAGCGTTGCTCCAGGAATTCGTAAGCCGTGAATAGTTTCAGTTTATTAAACAGGGGAACGAATGTGATACAAAGTACCACCATGGCGATGGGCAGACCAAAATAATACTGCACAAAACGCATCCCATCGGTAAATGCTTGTCCGGGTGCCGATAAAAAAGTGATGGCACTGGCCTGTGTACCCATGATGCTGAGCAGTACCAGGTACCAGGGCATACTGCGGTTACTGAGGAAATAGCCTTCCAGGTTTTTGCTGGTACGGCTTTTATACAAGCCATAGGCAATGATGCCCACCAGTGTTACTACCAATACGATCCAGTCAATATAACTCATGCGTAGGTTTTGGTGATCCATTCAAAAAATAATACCAGGGCCAGTAATACTGCCAGCACCAGTATATACCATCCTTTCCAGGACTTAAACAAGGGTATTTTTTCTTTTTGCTTTTCCATGGTTTATCTGCGTGAGCCCATCAGTCCGGCAATCAGGAAACCCAGACCCAGTCCGATGAGCAATCCTATTTTAACGCTTTTAATGAGCACTCCCAGCAATACACCAATGATGATGAGGGTGGATATACCTATTTTCTTTCTTGGCTGCATATCAGGGATTCTTGGGTAAGGCAATCAGGTTGGCTAATAATTTAAATGCCCCGGGTACACCAGCAGGTAACTGCCGGAACAACACCAGGCTTACGTAGGCAAAATTGCCTTTCCCATATTTTGCTGTGATGAGACTGCCATTGGTGGCTGGTTCATCCTGGTCGTGCATCCGCAGCGGTGCTTCATAGCGGGGATCTATCCGGTCGGCTTGGTACGTACTTCTTTCCTGGTTCCATCCTTCGAAATCCGCGGCAGTAATGCTATTGGGGCTGTTCAGTACAGCATGTTGGGGCAGGGCAAATTCCACAGCAGCATTTTCCTCCGTAACCCTGGCACCCGCATTGATCACAAAGGGATAAGGGCCAATTTTAGGTGCAGGCGTATTGCCCTGTGTATTGCGGTTATACTGAACAATTAAATTACCACCTTGCTGTACATATTCCATCAGCACATCATACTTATTGCTGAGCCAGGAATAAATATTATAAGCACGCACGCCCGTAACTATGGCATCCAGCGTTTGCAGGGTTGCAGCATTCATATCGGCTTCCTCCAGCACTTTCACTTCAAAGCCCAGTTGGCGCAGGGCTTCCGGCATGGCATCTCCCGATCCGGCAATATAGCCTACTTTTTTACCCCGGACTTTTATCTCATCATCCACCAGTTTCACATGATCGCGGAAATAAAAATGAATGGCCGGTATATGATCGTATCGGATGGTTTTGAAAAAATCGGAGTAATTGTAATTTTTTCCATCGGGCGCCGTCATGGAAAAAGTAGCTTCCAGGAATTTCATCGGTGCTTTGGGATTGTAGACTTTACTCACCGGAATATCAAACTGGTATCTTTTTCCTTTTTCGAGACTGGTTTGTTTGTTGGCAAAAATGGTGTGTATCACATCCTGACGGATATTCAGCGCAGTAACAGATTGCGGCATGGCTACACGGGCATTCACCATGACATGCACCATGGAATCGGATCGTTTATTGCCATCGGTATCTTTTACATTCAGCAGCGCAACGGAAGGGCTCATAAAGACTTCTGCATGTGGTGCTATGACAAAGGGTTGGTATAATTCTCCCCGGGCTGCATCTACATATTTATACATCACGGGGCGTTTGAAGGTAAAGGGAACATTGTTCACTTCCACAATAAAACTGGCATACAAAGACGCAGGATTCCAGGCTTCTCCGATCTGCATTTGATCATCTACCACAAACATGCCATCGTTTTCACGGGGCTTGGCCAGCCAGTATGGTTGTGTTGTTTGTGAAGACTTATTGATAACAGCCTGCATGGCATAATTGTAATTCTGGTTCTTGGTAGTCATTTGTTGCGGCAAGGTATCGCGCAACCCATCTTCCAATGCGATGGAGGTAATGCTCACGGGTACGCCACTGCGGTTATTGACAAAGCAGTTCACACGAACCGTGTCGCCGCGAACCGCTGTTTCCTGCTGGGTAAATGCTTCTACAAAAAGCCCGGAGCAGTTTTCCACCAATGCCTGCACTTCTTTCAGTTTCTGTTGTTTCCATACCGATGCCGGTAACTGGCTGCGAATGGTCTGATAGAGTTTGGTTAATGCAGGTACGGATGCTTCCGGTTGGGTGAACTGATACTGTTCAATGATAGACTGCACCTGGCTTTGTATATTTTCTACAACAGCCTGATACCGGGTTTCGGTGATCAGTCTTTCCCAGCCGGTGGTTACCCCTTCCAGTAAATCTTTTCTGGCAGTATCCCCACCTGTGGTTACAAAATATTCAATGGCCTCTCCCCTTCTGCGGGGTCTTCCTTCGGCCTGGCTCTTATGCATACTGCGGGCTTCTCCGCCGAGTTCACCGTAACTGCGACCCAATAATTGGTTATACCCGCCCACATCTATTTTCAGCTGGTCTTCACTGGTGGTATTGGTAGCGCCGAAATTGAAGGTATTCCACAGGATCCGTTTGGCCTGCCAGGGTTTAACACCCAGTTTAAACTGTTCCGGGAATTGTTTGGGATCGGCAGCGGCCCTGAATGCTTCATTGGCAATAATGGCCGAAGCTGCGTGGTGTCCATGTCCGGCACGTTTATCGGGTGGAAAACGGGCAATGATGATATCGGGCTGTAAGGAACGGATCATCCAAACCACATCGGCCAGTACCTGCTGGTGATCCCAGGTGTCCAGGGCTTCATCGGCCCGCTTGCTGAATCCAAACTCATAGGCACGGGTAAAATATTGTTCCGCCCCATCAATGGCCCGGGCTGCCAGCAATTCCTGTGTACGGATCATCCCCAGTTCAATGCCCTGCTCCGGACCAATGAGGTTTTGCCCCCCATCGCCCCTGGTAAGGCTCAGGTAAGCCGTACGATATAATTTTTCTTTGGCGAGGTATGGCAGGAAACCATTGTTCTCATCGTCGGGGTGCGCAGCTATATACAATACGCTACCCAGTACGTTTAATTTTTTCAACTGCAAATAAATATCCGAACTACTGGCTGTAACAGGGGCCAATTGTGCGGAGCCTGGTTTCCCTGCCAACAAAAAAGCAATTAACAGAATGGCTAAGCGAATTTTTTTCATACAGTTTATGTGGTACTAACGAAGATAAAGGCTACGGGGACTTTTCCCGCACCATTTAACAAATAAAGCCCTGTAAAAAACAAGTGGCTGTTACCGGGTAACAGCCACTTGTTGAAATTTTATTGTCCGACCAGGAACACGGCGTTTGCAAAGAGCAGTTTGCCGTTTTCCCAGAAGTTCCGGAATAAGGGGTTATCGGAAAAATAAACAACCGATCCGCCGCCCATATCCTGTACACCCAGGAGGGTTGCATCTTTTAATTTACTTTTCAATTTGTATCCTACATAACCCGATACATGTGCGTCTTTTTTCAGCACACCCACATTCCAGCCATCTTTCATGAAATCATACAAAGCAGCATCCTGTTTCAGGGTATAGTAATAATCGGGATAACCAAAACCCAGCGGATGGGTATTATCCAGGTCCAGTTTGAAAATAGCACCGGGAATAGATGCACTCAGGTACCCTTTATCTCGATCGCCATATTTGCGCAGGTTTGCGTATTCGCCTTTATCTTCTCCGGATTTATCATCCTTATTCTTGATACCCCATTCGCCGCCGGCCATCAGGGATACAGCATTTTCCATAGCAATGAGTTTACCACCGCCACGCACAAAATCTTTCAGTTTATCGGTGGTGGGTTTATCGCCCAGGGAACGGTAATAACCATCGGGAACAATCAGTACCTGGTAATCACGCAGGTTCACCCGGCCCAGATCGCTCACATTAATGAGGTTAATGGGGTATTCGAGTTGCTGATCAAAATAATGCCATACTTCACCTGCCCCCAGTGATGATGCCTGCTCGCCGGTGAGCAAAGCTACTTTGGGTGCACCATTGATGATTTTCACATCCGGTGATCCCATATCCGCACCTTTATCCATGAAACCCGTCTCCAACAACACCGGTTGTACATGGTGCTTGATACAGGCTTTATTGGCAATATCATTCCATCCGGGAGCATTACTGGTTTTCAGTACAATCAGGGTGCCCCTGTCGTAGTTTTTACCCTGATACGTAAAGGGCTTCTCGGCAAAACGAACTTTAACACCCTGCTTCAGCATATCTGCCAGCAGTTTAGCACTGTTGAAAGACTGGTAAGGAATCAGCATACCATAAGTGGCATTCACCGGAGTAATTTCAGTTGCAGTTCTCCAGCCATTGCCCACGTCCAGCTTTTCCTTCACGGCATAGGCTTTTACACCATACGCATAGGGAACAGACCAGGCAGTGATATCATAGGTATTGGAATCGGTTACCACGGTACGGGGCTCCAGCAATACTTTGGCCATGACCGCTTTGGGCTGGTAAGCGCTTACGGCAATATGAAATCCTTCATCCGCAAATGCTTCTTCTTTTCCGCTGATATAATTAAAACCGCGGAAGTTTTTATTATTCACTACCCCCCATTCCACACCATTGCGGTCCAGTAATTGGGTAACTGCCCGCAGTTTGTTTTCATCAGCAGCAGTTAATACATAGGTTTTGTACTCTCCGATTTTACCACTGCGGCTATCATCGAAATATTGTTTAAACTCACTGATCAGTTTCTGCTGGTTTTTACTGGCTGTTTCTACCGTGGAGAGGCTGGTGGTATAATGGTGCTGTGCACGGTCCACCAGGGTAAGTGTATCGCCGTCTTCATTCACAACGGCCAGACCACCGCGACTATGTCCGCCCTGTTCAAATGTCATACCGATGGCCCCATTGTAAATGGGATAGGTATCACCGTAAGAGGGATATAACAGGTCAAATCTTTCTTTGGTGAAAAACAACCAGCCATTCTGATCGAAATAGCGGGCATTATTGCGACCGATCAGGTTTTGGAAATCACGCTGCCAGGGGGTGATCACTTCATGAAAAGGTTCGGCAGCCGGTGCGAAATAATAAGGCTCATTATAACCCTGTTCGTGGAAATCCACATGCACCTGTGGCAGCCATTCATTGTATTTTTTGAGGCGCTGACGGGTTTCTACCTGTGTTTGCCAGGCCCAGTCGCGGTTCAGGTCAAAATTATAGTGATTGCTCCTGCCGCCGGGCCAGGGTTCTGCATGTTCGCGGGAAGCGGGGTTGGCATTTTTGTCTTTCCCAACCACAGAATTAAACCAGTTCACATAGCGGTCGCGGCCATCGGGATTGATACAGGGATCAATAACCACCACCGTATTTTTCAGCCATTCTTTGGTTTGGGTATTGGCGGGATCGGTAAGGGCATAGAGGGTGAGTAAAGCCGCTTCTGAAGAAGAGGGTTCATTACCATGCACATTATAACTCAGCCATACGATAGCAGGTGCATTGGCTACAACCGGCGCAGCTTTATCGCGCGCAGTACCGGCTAACCGCTGGTTATTCTGCTGGATGGATTGCAGGCGCTGGATATTGTCGGGCGTACTCACAAAAGCCAGCAGCAGTTCCCGGCCCTCATTGGTTTCGCCATATTTTTCCAGTTTTACCATGTCCGGACGGGCCTGTGCCACGGAGCGGAAGTATTCCACAATCCGGTGGTGACGGGTATAACGGGTGCCAACCTGATAACCCAGAAACTGTTCAGGGCTTTGCAGGGACTGAGACATAATCGTGCTGCTGCAGAGCAACAGCAATAGTGCAGTTAGGTATTGTTTCATATGATTCTTACAAATGAGCAGTGAATGTAATAAAGAATACAGGCAATTGACCTTTCGGAACCGCTTTTTTTATGAACGGACACACATAAAATAGGTGGCTATTGCTGTAAAAAAGCCTAATTTTCTACCATGAAAAAATGCATCTTCTTCCTTTCAGTTGTCCTGATCAGCCAGTCGATCCATGCGCAGCGGGTACCCTCCATTGTGGGGCCTGGTAAAGCCATTAATCCCTATCGTTACCAGGTGGTGAAAAGCGGTCAGTTTGCACGCGCATCTGTGTCCAGTGCACACCCCTTGGCCAGTATGGTGGGTGCTGCTATTATGAAACAGGGCGGAAATGCATTTGATGCGGCCATTGCCACACAGCTCACGCTGGCGGTGGTTTTTCCGGAAGCCGGTAACCTCGGTGGTGGTGGATTTTTACTGGCCCGCAGGACCAATGGAGAACTGATTGGACTGGATTACCGCGAAGCTGCGCCGGAGAAAGCCAGCAGGGATATGTATCTCGATGCCAACGGAAATGCCCAAACCAATCTTTCCCAAAACGGGCACCTGGCATCCGGTATCCCCGGAACCGTTGCCGGTTTGTTTGCCACACTTCCCTATGCCAAATTACCTTTCCGGGTCCTGGTTCAACCTGCTATTGACCTGGCAGAGAAAGGATATACCATTACAGCCAGGGAAGCTTCTTCACTGAACAATACCAAAGAAGCTTTCCTCAAATACAATACACAACCCACAGCGTTTGTAAGAGAGCAGGGCTGGAAAGCGGGTGACACACTGGTGCAACCGGAACTGGCTGCAACCCTGCGCCGTATGCAGCAACTGGGAGCACCCGGTTTTTATGAAGGCAAGACCGCTGAGCTCATCGTGGCTGAAATGAACAGAGGTGGTGGTATCATTGGTTTGAATGACCTCAAAAATTATACTGCCAAACTGCGTGAACCCATCCGGTTCGAGTATCGTGGTCACGAAATCATTTCTTTTGCTCCACCCAGCAGTGGAGGCATTTTAATCGGACAGATGCTGAAAATGATGGAGAAATATCCCGTGGGATCCATGGGCTTTCAATCTGCCAAAAGCGTACAACTGATGGTTGAAGTAGAGCGCCGGGCTTATGCCGACCGTGCCGAGCACCTGGGTGATCCTGATTTCTGGAAAGTGCCGGTTAAAACCATGCTCAGCGAAGAATACCTCAACAAGCGCATGCAGGATTATTCGCCCGACAAAGCGGGTGTGAGCACGCAGGTAAAAGCAGGTGCTATACCCGAGAGCGAAGAAACCACACACCTGAGTATTATTGATGCACAGGGTAATATGGTTGCTGTTACCACTACATTGAATGGTGGTTATGGCAGCAAAACAGTGGTAGGTGGTGCAGGCTTTCTGTTGAATAATGAAATGGATGATTTCAGCATCAAGGCTGGTGTGCCCAATATGTTCGGTGCCCTGGGCGGTGATGCCAATGCCATTGTACCGGGCAAAAGAATGCTCAGCCTTACCTCACGATTGGTACACCGGGCGGAACAACCATCCCTACCTCTGTTTTCCAGGCATTGGTGAACCTGATTGATTTTAACATGAGCCTGGATGATGCCATCAATAAACCCAAATTTCATCACCAGTGGTTCCCTGATGAAGTACGGGTTGAAAAAGACTTTAATGCCGAAACCCGTAAAATGCTGGAAGGCATGGGTTATCTCATCAAAGACCGGAATGCCATCGGACGAACCGAGGGTATCCGCATCTTACCCAATGGCAAAAGAGATACTATTGCCGACAGACGCGGTGATGATTCGGTTGCAGGATTTTAATTGGATTCATAACCCGCCTGCCGGGTAAATATTTATATTATGGAATTTGGAGACGATTTTCTGAAAGACGTTATCAAACGTTTCAAGAATTACAAAGACCTGGGCGATAAAACCCTTGCCCAGTTATCAGAAGCAGATCTGTTTTACCAGACCGATCCGGATAACAACAGTATCGCCATCATCATACAGCACATGCATGGTAATATGATGAGCCGGTGGACCAATTTTTTAACCGAAGACGGCGAAAAGGAATGGCGCAGCCGTGATGCAGAATTTGAAGCAACACAAAGCAGTAAGGAAGATATCCTGCAATTGTGGGAAGCCGGCTGGTCTTGTTTGTTCAATGCCCTGGCATCACTGAAGTCGGAAGACCTGTCTGCAAACGTTACCATCCGCACCGAGCCTATTAAAGTGTACGATGCCATACTACGTCAGCTGACACATTATCCTTATCATGTAGGGCAGATTGTGTTTATTGGCCGTATGCTGCGTAAAAACCAGTGGCAATCTTTGAGTATTGCCAAAGGCGACAGTCATGCTTATTTGAATGCAGTAAAAGCCGGAACGCAAAAACAACCTTAATCATGCAGGAGATGCCTTTATTTGGTGCCGCTTTCGATCTGGACGGTACCATGCTGGATAATAACCCTTTTCATATACTGGCCTGGCAGGAATTTTACCGGAAACGCGGGCGCAGTCTCAGTACCGAAGAGTACAAAGCCAATTTCAATGGTAAAACCAATGTAGATGTATTGCGGTATGTATTGGAGCGGGAACCCTCGCCGGAGGAAATCTATACACTCACCGATGAAAAGGAAGGCCTTTACCGGGAGATCTATGCAGCACATATCAAACCCGTAGACGGTTTACTGGACCTGCTGGAACTATTCCGCAGTCGCAATATACCCATGGTGATAGCCACATCCGGCATTCCGGTGAATATTGCATACATGTTTAAGCATGTACCGGTAGAACCTTATTTTAAAACGGTTGTGAACAGTACCCATATCAGTCATGGCAAGCCTCATCCAGAAATTTACCAGGTAGCGGCCCGTGAACTGGGTTTAGCCCCTGAGCGATGTATTGCTTTTGAAGATGCCACCGTGGGTATCCGTTCGGCAGCTGGTGCCGGCATGAAAGTAGTGGCACTGACCACCACCCATACCGCTGAAGAGCTTCATGGTGCCGACCTGATTGTACCCGATTTCACATCCCTGAACCTGGATAAACTGGCAGACCTGGTGAGCGGGAGGAGGGGGTGAGT
>JAACZQ010000110.1 GCA_009996675.1 Chitinophagaceae bacterium | reverse complement strand
TGGCTCCGATCCATACAGTGATGGCAAGGTTGTGGCATAATTCCGACATCATATTCCTGGTTCTCCAGCAAATGATGATGGCAATGGTCAGCGTAGGTAAGATCATGGATATACCTAAGACGGTTATACCCAAACACCAGGCAATATCTTTGAACAACCAGAATACAATGTGCAGGTTCTCCATTTTTCTGTATTGAAGCGGAATACTGTAGTGTTTTTTAGGAGTGGGTGTTTTTCCGGTGCCGGAAGATGATGACTGCATGTTGGCGAAAAGATTTCCTGCAATATTAATTTTTTGCTCACAATCAACGGCTTAAAATCCGGGTAAATCGCTGTACATCTGCTGCTGGTGTTATGGGGGACTGGTGTAGCAGGTGTTGGGCAAATTCCCGGGCGAAATAGGGTGATAAGGAACAACCTTTGGTGCCCATGCCATTAAAAATACCTACACGTGGATATACGGGGTGCAGGCCCACAAACGGACGGCGCTCCAGGGTAGCAGGGCGAAGCGCTGAGAGGTGATCCACTACTTCAAAGGGTAATTTTAGCCAGCGCTTGAGTTGCGCAATGGTTTTGTCCCGGAATACTGCTGTCGGCCGGTCGTGTTCAAAATTCCATTCAAAACTGGCGCCGGCCCAGAATTGATTTTCTTTCCAGGGCAGTAGGTTGATGCCCTGTTTATAATTGTAAAGCTGTGGCAGGCCGGGAACGGACACAATCAATGCCTGACCCTTATTTGGTGCGAAAGGAAGCTGGTTGAAATAAGGATTATTGATGCTGGCGGCACCATCGCAGTAGATAATAGCCGATGCTTGAATGTCCTGGTACAATACGGCATCCGGCCCGACTTCGCAATCTTCACTTTTAAAAACAGTTTCCCGCAATTGTCCGTTCGCCAGTAGTTGCGCTCGCCATGTCTGGAGGAGACTATGTAAGTCAATCAGCCAGCAGGGGCGTGTCTCACCCACACCAAAATCAAACTGAAACCATTCGCGGAATTGAGCTTCATTGTCGGGCTGGTGCAGGTATTCCGGCATTTCGGCCAGTCTTTCCCGGAATGTCAGATGCATTTGTGGGGTAGGATGGAAGTTGAGGATATTGCATTGCCGGATCAATGGTTTTTTCAATACCTGTTCAAGATCCCGGTAAGCCTGTACAGCGATGGGCATAAATTTTTCAATATCCCAGGACCGTAGTAAATGCCTGCCGGTAACCGGATTAATTACCCCACTGGCCACCTGGCTGGCCCCCTTACCGTTGGGAGCATCCAATACCATAACAGAAGCGCCTGCTTCTATTAATTGCCAGCTCAGCATAGTGCCGGTAATACCCTGCCCGATGATCAGGTAATCGGTTTGCATGGGTGCAAGTTAATGTCAGATCTGAGATCTTTGATTATTGATCTTTGATTTTTTGAATGAGAATGGCTCCCCAAAATCAAAAAATCAAAGATCAAATAATCAACCTTATTTATTCGCCTACCCTGATAACACTGCCTGTAGAGTGGTTGGTGAATTCAGGCGCATACATACATTGAATGGTGGCAATGCCGCTGGAGAATACGCCGGTATGTGTTATGTATACGGGATATTCAAACAGATATGTGCCTTTGCGGATATTGCTGATAAAGAAATTGGTACTGGCATCACGGGTGCTTTCATAATAGCCCAATCCATCCTGCCACTTATAACCACTCAACACATTCACCGGCTCCATACCGGCAGCCCTGGTGTCTTTGAGGTGTATGTATTCCATATCCCGGTCGCTGCGTAACTCCAGTCTAACGATTACTTTATCACCCACTTTTAATTCCTGCCCTTCACCCAGTAACTCCAGTACAACACCTTTATTGGTATTGCGCTGTACCATCAGTTTTTTGGTAACGGATAAGGGCGTGCCCGTTGCTGCAGTTACCCGGTTGCTTTCTTCGAAATACTGCCAGAATACACTACCCCAGGAGAGTGATTTGTTGCCGCTTGTATTGCCGGGTGACTGTACCTGAATGGTAATATTGCCCATTTCCGGTATAACCTGTGTACCCGGGATTCTTTTCTTGAAATATCCGGTACCGGCTTCTGTTTTCTCTGTCTGATTGCTGAAACTGATTTTGCCCATTTTCACCGTTACGCGTTTTTCAACATCCAGGTCACTGGATCCGGTAGTCAACAAAGTATAACAGGCATCAGCAGTGGCCACAGTCGTGTTCCAGTCGTTCGACTGTTTGTTAAGCAATAACCAGTTCCGGGCCTGGTCAATCATTTCTTTTCCACCGGAAAAATATTGCTCCTGCTGCACTTCCTGCAGGAATTGAATGAGCAGGCTTTGGTGTTCAACAGGTGACTGATACCAATAGCGTGTTTGCCGGTCTTTCCAGTAAACGGTATTATTGCTTTTGTCGGTGATGGCTTTGTCTAATACAGGTCCCAACAGGTTCACATTGGTAAAACGTTTTTCGTTATTGCGGTAGTACACAGTTCCCAGCAGGGCAATATTATACAGGCTTTGTTTATTGAGGAATGTTTTCCCGCGGTTGTAATAATAATTGTATCCTTCCCGGTATCCATTGGCCAGTAGTATATCGGGATAGAAACTGCGCATAAACAGGTATTCTGTATAGGTATTGGAAATAGGACCGGGTACTGTATCCAGTTTCTGTTGTTTCAGCCATTGATAATCTGTCTGTACCTGTTTGTCGAGGTAATTGATGGCATTCGCAATCAACCCCTTTAAGCGAATAGCTATGTCAGGTGTCAGCGCTCCCAGGCGTTTGAGTTTGCCGATTCCTGTGAGTACATAGGTTGTCATGTAGCGGTCGGGGTACCCACCTTTGAACCAGCTGAAAGCACCTTCGGCGGTTTGCATTTGCTGCAATTTCTGAATCAATTGCTCGCTTTGTGTATTTAACCTGAATACATCAAACAACATAGCCAGCTTTTGTTTCTTTTGATCCTCTGTGCCGGTATCCAGTACCCAGGGGGTTTCTTCGATCATGATCTGCTTCAGTTCCTCATTCAACAGCAGGTTGTGTTTGAAGGCGCTGCTGTCCTGCTGCCAGGCTTCAAATACTTTTTTAATTTTCGGATTGCGGTTCACAATATAATTGCCCAGTGCATTGGCATAGAAACGATTGAATGTTTGCTCCACACATTCGTATGGGTATTCCATGAGATAGGGCAATGATTGAATGGCATACCAGATGGGATTGCTGGTATAGGTAAAAGTTAGGCCTTCATGGGTGAGGCTGGGGCTATTATTGTTGATCAGTTTTTCAAAACGGAAATTACGGGTGGTATCACCGGAGATCAGTATCGGCATTGATTCTGTTAAGAGAATACGGTTGGTTAATACGGGTAATGTATTTTCTTCACCGTCGCTGAAATTACCTGCTTTGGCTACCAGGCGCCAGGTTAGTGGCCGATTGTAACTGTATGGGATTTGAATGGGGAATTTAATACTGGTACTCTTACCAGCTTCTGCGGTGAAATATTGTTTGGGGAATACATTCTGGAACCAGCCATCCACCGATGTGCCCGTTGTGGCATCTATCAATTCGAGGCTGATTTGTCCGCTCAACTCTATGGAATCCAGGTTGCTGATTTTAGCGCTGAATTCCATCTTGTCACCCTCTCGCATGAAACGTGGTGCATTGGCTTGTACCATGAGCGTTTTCTGGGTAATAACAGTTGCTTGCGCCGACCCGAATGCCAGGTCTTTTGTATGGGCCATGCTCATCCATTTCCAACTGGTGAGTGATTCGGGCATGGTGAAACTGAAATGGAAATCACCACTGGAGTCGGCGTAGAGCTGCGGGATAAAGAATGCGGTTTCATTGAAGTTTTTACGGACCTGTACCGAAGGATTGTCAGGGGTGCTTTTATTTGTACTTTCAGCGGTTAGGATGGTTTCAGATAAATCGCTCTCTGCTGAAGAATTCCCACGGATACGTACAACGTTTTGATCTGCCATGGGTGCCGGAGGCGCTGCCATGGCAACACTTTTTCGCACACTGCCATTTTCCCTTGCGAAAACCCGTTCTTGTAATGCCGCGTTCTTAAGTTTTTTCATAGTAACATTCAGCATTAGGGCCGAATCATTCACCTGGCGATACCAGGCAAGTTCTATCAGTTCCTGTCCGGAAGTAGCCAAACGGTCGATGGTATAACTTTCGCTGCGGTAGTATTTATCGGCGATATAATTTTCCCGGGATAGTGTTGTTCGGAAACTGGAGCCGGGATCGAAAGTGTTACTAATACGAAGTGTGGGCCATAAATAGGGTATGGACCAGTTGGTACTTGCAAATTGATCCAGTGAGGCATCATACATGGCAGTCAATAGCTCGGCTGCCGCTTTTTCATTGTTATTGTTTTTCACGATGACTGACCAGCGTTCTTCACTGCCCGGTGTAGTTTTATTCCGGTAAGTACTGTACTGTACGGCAAGCTTTTTATTACTCCAGGGTACCTGTATATAATAATTAATGGTATAAAGCCTGTTGTGAATCATATAGGCGTCGGCAACAGCAATATCACCTCGATCTTCTTCGGCGGGATAGTATACAGACTCACTGAAACCCTGGTTGCGACTGATATATTCGAAGTTTTGTTTGGTGCCCCTGCCGCGAATGGTTTTGCGGATCACATAAACCTGTCCGGCAGCTGTAGCGGTGAGTAACCGAACCGTATCTCCGGGTTCTGCGGTTTGTCTGGTATCTGGCGAAAACAAATAGGTTGGGTAGGCCAGATTATTACTCGCCTGGTCATACACGGTAATATATTGCTCAGCCTGTACTTCTTCTCCAAAACCATCTTTGGCAATGGCCTGGATGAGGTAATAGCCTGGCTGTACAGTTGCCAGTTGCCAGCTTTTGTGTTCTGCAGTATTCAGTGTTATTTGCTGTACAGGTTTTTCCGGTTGCCAGTTTTGTGGATCAGATTCCGCTGCATATTCGTCGTGCGGGAAGTAGCGGATAAAATCTTCTTCGCCCATGGCAAACAGATCGGGTCTGTCCCATAATCTTTTACGGATCAATCGCTGGGGGTGTTTCAACGGAATCAGTTTTAGCTGTACTGTCGCTGCAGCCGGTTCCTGACTCAGGTTGGTGGTTTTAATTTTTACTTGTTGTAAAGCACTGTTGCTGCTGCTGGCCGGGGCTTCCAGATTCAGTTGTATGGCACTGCGGGCTACAATTATATTGGTTGAAGCTGTTCTGGTCTCACCATTGGCATCTGTTACTGTAGCATCGATCGTGAAAGAAAATTGTGGGTTGCTTCTGCTCCAGGTACTAAGGTTAATATCGTCCACACTGGCCCTGAATACAATACTGAAACGCCCCTGCGCATCGGTGCTCAATGTTCCCTGCACAATTTCCCGGTTGCTGTTTTCCGGCACGGGCATGATCCGGTAATAAGGGAAATAAGATCGTACAGCCCTGCGTACCCGGTATACGACTTTCGCACCATCAATGGTATTGCCTGCAAAAGCACGGGCATAACCGGTTACCTGAACCGAATCATTGAGCCGATAAGCGGCTTTGGGTTTCTCAATTTCAACAGTATAAGTCGGGCGTTTGTATTCCTCCACCGAAAAACCAATGGTGGAATAGTTGTAAGATGTTTCTGTTGTTAATGAAAATCTTCCTGTTAAACCCTGCATGGGTATCTTGAAACTGCCATTGAATGATCCATAATCGTTCAATGCGAACCTGGCTGAATCCAGTTTCTTGCCATTCCGGTCTTTCAGGTATATCCAGCCTGTTTCTTTGGCAGCAATCAGTTTACTAAGCTTTGTTTGATAATCTGTATAAATACCGATACCCTTGTAATAGAGTACCTGTCCGGGACGATAAATGCCCCGGTCGGTATAGAAGAATATCCGCTTACTGTTCTTTTCATAACGGATCCTCGCTTCATCTGTGTCTGGTTCGTTGTATTCTGCAGAACTGTAATAATCGGCATTATCATCTACCAGGAAACGATCGTTTTTGGTACTGTACAGATACCTGAGACCATAGCCATTGTTCTGGTTATCCTTGAAAAGAATATGCCCGTTGGCATCAGCTGTAAATTGATTTACCTGGCGGTATTCATATTTATCGTATTCTCTAACAAAGGTATTTTTGAGGACGGTTAATACTGCGCCTGCAACAGGTTTACCAGTCTCACGATTAACAACAAAGATGTCGTTCCGGTTTTTAATATATGCGAGGTTGGTTACCTGGAATTTTTGAAAACTGAGTTTACCGGTACTATCGTTGAAATCAGGTGTTGATGAACAGAGCAAGCCGTATTCACCCACCGGCAAACCATCCAGTTTTATTTCAACGCTGTGTATCTGGTAATCGGCGGGCAGGGGCAGGGTTTGTGTTTGCTTTTTATAAGCACCAACTGTTGTGATTTTGCGCCAGAATTGTCCACCTGCGGCCAATGCTTTTTCTGCATCTTTATTTTTCAGCTGGATAACGCGTACGTACAATTGGTCCAGGTTCCGGTAACGAACCAGTACACGCATCGGTTTTTCGGGCTGGTTTGCGTTTTCGATGGTGATGCTGAGGGTTTTTCTCCTGATCTCTTCTCGCAGGTTAAATAAATCGGCCCAATAAAGATTGGTGGAATCGTAATACTGCATGGCTTGTTCCACCAGCCGTATGGCATTGGCATATTCCCAGCGATGACTCGTATCTTCAAAAGCACGATAATCATCGGCTTTGGAAGAAGCCTCCCTTGCCAGTAAGTACCAGGCTTTTGCAGCAGCAGCATTACGCGGATAGGTTTGTGTGATATGTTTTAGTGCATTTTCGTATAAAGTATTCTTTTTGCTGATCAGGGAGTTTTCATTTACCCAGTTCAGCCGGTCGAGATCAATAGCAATCAGTTCTGATGGATCGGTATCGCGGACATGGGCTTTAAGCCATTGCTGGTAGAGCTGTAAAGTGATCCAGTTATGATTGCTGCTATCGGGTGTTGCAAAACGGGTATCGGTAAAAACGGAAATATTGGCGAGGCAGGTTTCCTGGTTAAACAGAAAAGTTTCAACGGGCAGATCAATATATAGTTCCCCGGATTTAAAAAAATCGATGGCTTCCCGCATAACCAGATCGTATAATCGGGTGTTGGGTGAAAGCCTGTTGCCCCGGATGATCACCGGATCATAGGCTTGTAACGGAGTCTGTTGCAGTATGGATGCCTGCTTTAATGCCAACAGATAAGCGTCTGTAATCGCATTGCGGAAGTCGCCGATGCTCCAGGTACTGATATCCTGTTTATTCGTGGTAACGGTTTCTTTTCGGTCGTACAACTGCCAACGGTGAACGGAATAATAGTTATAGAGGTTTTTGGCTAATAATACCTGTAAGATACCCAACGCAGCCTGATCCTGTTCCATGCTTATTTTACCTCGCAGATCAGCCACAAATGCTTCATACCCTTTATCGGTTACCTCTTCTTCCAGTGCATACTGGTATAGCAGGGATTTGATTTTCTGAGCGGGTTGTTTTGCCAGAAAAGCTTTTTCATAGAGCTGCTTTACTTTGGTTAATGCTACCTTATGTTGTTTACCAGTGCTGAGCAATGAATCGATCTCTTGCCAGGCTTTCGTAAAATTATTATCAGAAGCGTTTTGTGCATTAATGAGCAGAGGAAGGCTGCAAGAGAGGATTATCAGGATTTTCTTAAATGCCATGCTGGGAAATTTTATAGTAAAATACGCTGTTCATGAATCGGATGCAAACTTGTACCAATTTCATACCAGCTTTTCTGTATTAACAAAACATTGTTCCATAAAAAAAGCTTGCAGCAGCATGGCTACAAGCTTCCCCCTTGTGTTGTGTTAGCAATTTATCCTAACAAGCGCAAGTTCAGGCTAATTTCCATGGCTGCCCATACCCAGAATTGGGTATTTTTTCCTGCAAGCAAAGAAAAACCCGCCGTAAAGCGGGTTTCAGTATCTGTATAAGTGAGATCGTTATTTTTTCAGGGCTTCTGCCATGGTCTTTCCGATGTCGGCAGGACTGGCAACAACATTGATACCACATTCGGCCATGATCTTCATTTTAGCAGCAGCGGTATCATCGGCACCACCGATAATAGCTCCGGCGTGACCCATACGGCGGCCGGGAGGGGCAGTTTGACCGGCAATGAAACCTACTACCGGTTTGGTTTTATGGTCTTTGATCCAACGGGCAGCTTCTGCTTCCATGCTACCACCGATTTCACCGATCATAATAATACCATCCGTTTCAGGATCATTCATCAGCAATTCAACAGCTTCTTTGGTAGGTGTACCAATAATGGGATCACCGCCAATACCAATGGCAGTACTGATGCCCAATCCGGCTTTTACTACCTGATCGGCAGCTTCATAGGTGAGTGTACCACTCTTGGATACAATTCCTATGCGACCCTGCTTGAAAATAAAACCGGGCATAATACCCACTTTGGCTTCACCGGCGGTGATCACACCCGGACAGTTGGGGCCGATCAGACGGGTATTTTTACCCAGCAGGTAATTTTTAACTTTAACCATATCCTGAACAGGAATACCTTCTGTAATACATACCACCAGACCAATGCCGGCATCGGTAGCTTCCATAATGGCATCGGCCGCAAATGCAGGTGGTACGAAAATGATACTCACATCTGCACCGGTGGCTTTTTCAGCATCAGCTACGGTATTGAAAACAGGTTTGTCGAGATGTGTATTGCCTCCCTTGCCAGGTGTAACGCCACCAACAACATTGGTACCGTATTCAATCATCTGTGTGGCATGGAAGGTTCCTTCTGTTCCGGTAAAACCCTGAACAATAATCTTCGAATTTTTATTCACTAATACTGCCATGGTAATGGTTTCTGGTATTTGAAATGTGGCGCAAAAATAAGAGAAAAAAAACTGCCACGGTTCTGCTTTCACAAGAATGTTGCCTGTGGCTACCGATTTACCGGGAAAAACCGGGAAAATTCAAGGGTCAGGCTGGCCCAATAACTCTGCCAGTCGGCCTGTGGGTCGTCTTTCAACCTGCGCATATATACCGCACTGATCATCACCGGCCCGGGGTGCCGGGCCATCTTGATCCGGCCTTTTTTATTACTGGTGAGGGTTTCCATGCGATTGGTACCGCTTTCATCACGATACCAGACTTTTACCAGGGCATTGGCCAGAGGCTCCCCTAAAAACAGCAATTGAAAACCTACTTCAGGCAGGCTCCTGCCCGGTGGCCAGTCCGGCGAACTGTAAGGGTTTTCCAGGGGTACAATATCCAATGGTAAACTGGTGGGCAGGAGGCATTGATCGGTTCGTTTATTTCCCACCTGAACAATGGTTTTGACGCTCCGCTGGTAGTATTCACGGCCATTTTTGGTTGTTTCGCCCTGATCTCTGCGGTACTTTAATGCGTCTGATAAGCCATCTTCTTCCAGGTAAGCATCAAATTGATCAGGAGCCAGGTCGATGAATGTGTTTTTACTGTTGAATACAATCATGTGTGTACCTTCCTCTGCCAGTGGTAACAGCAGCGAATCGCCGGGCTGCATAGACAGTTTATCTGAAATATCCACGGTTAATCCACCTGGTGTATAATGGTTTAACTGCTGTATTTTGTCGCGGTTGCCGCTCCAGTTACTGCCAATGAAATTTTCCCCTGTCTGAAAACGGATATTGCTTTTCTCCCGGATAAAATAAAAAAAACGTGCTGGCATGAGCCAGAATTCATGAGCAGTAAGCCCGGCAGTACAGCAGATAGCAATGGCTAATAATACCCATTTTCGCATTATCAAATGTAACCAAGGGATGGCTAAATAAACAAAGTCCCGGCCAAAATGTTGGTTTTGACCGGGACCCGGGATATTCAATTCAAAACGGGATCAGAGTTTGTAGAAAATACGGCTGTCCTTGCCCAGCGCACTGGTAACCTGGAGAAAATAGGGGCCTTTTTGCAGATTCAGTACCGGTACTTCCACAATATTATTGCCTTGTACCAGCGCTTTTTTACTGCCCCATTTTCGAACGCCATAGATATCATAGATGGATATTTCCACTTCAATACCTGTTTTGGTCCAGATGGTAGCCAGCATGCGGCTCACCACCGGGTTGGGGTTGATGTTGATGATGCGTAAAGCGGATTGCGGGGCAGGTGTATTGCTGGCAGTATCGCGTATTTCAAAAATCTTGCAAATATCACTGCTGCAACCGGAGGCTGTTTTTATTTGCAGACAAACGGTGTAAATGCCTTTCATGGGGAATTCCTTCAATGGGTTGATGGTATTGCCTGTTAGCACCGTTCCATCTCCGAATTTCCAGGTACGGGATACAATACTGTCGCCATTCACGGTTTGGCTGTTGTTACTGTTGAAACGGATTTTGTTCCAGCCCAGGCGTTCGTCGGTGAACTGTGCCTGGCAATGTGTTTCCGGTGCTTTAATCACAATAGTAGCGCAATACCTGCTTTCGCAACCTTTTTGTGTTTGTATGCTGAGGCATACATTATAAGTGCCGGGTTTGCTGTACGTGTGAACAGGGTCTTTGCGATTGCCGGTAATCGCGGCACTGCTGTCGCCGAATAACCAGGTCCGGGCAATAATACTGTCACCAGCCGCGGCTTGCGCAACCAGACTATTAAAGCTGAAGGCATAACCGCTAAGGCTGCTGGACTGTATATAGGTGAAATAAGCTTTACAGGCTGGCACGGTGGCAACCGTATCTTTAATGGTAATGGTTGTACAGTATTTGCTTTCACAGCCCTTCAGCGTTTTAATACTCAGGCAAACATTGTAAACACCGGCTTTACGATAGGTATAAGCAGGATCCATTCTGTTGCCGGTGAGCAGGTTACTGCTGTCGCCGAAAGACCATGTTCTGGCAATAATACTGTCACTGGTACTAGCTTGTGCGTACTGTCCGTTGAATTTAATCGTATAAGCACTGGTGCCCTCTGCATGGTTATAGGCAAAATAGGCTTTGCAGGCGGGTACAGTGGTAACAGTATCTTTAATGGTAACTGTTGTACAGTATTTACTCTCGCAGCCTTTGGCTGTTTTGATAGTCAGACAAACATTGTAAGTGCCTGCTTTGGTATAATTATGAGAGGGGTCTTTGCGGTTACCGGTCAATATATCGGTATTGTCGCCAAAAGACCAGGTGCGTGCGATGATGCTGTCGGTATTGCTACTGGCTTGTGACTGAAGGCTGTTAAAGCCTACGGTATAGGCAGATGTTCCGGGGGTATTGCCATAACTGAAATATGCTTTACAGGTGACAGGAGCAGGGGGCAGGCTGTCTTTAATAGTGATCGTACTGCAATAGGTGGCATAACAACCACTGCCGGTTACAATTTTCAGGCACACATTGTATTTGCCGGTATCGCGGAAACTGATAGCTGGGTTGATTTCCCGGCCATTCAATACCACGCTGTCGTTTATTTTCCAGATGCGCTGTACGATGCTATCACCGGTAGCGGGCAGGCTGCCGGTGCTGTTGAAACGATAGGTACGCTGACCCAGGTATTCACTGGAGAAAATGGCTTTACAACTGGTAGCCGGGACAACCAACTCAATTACGGCGCACAATCTACTTTCGCAGCCTTTAGCTGTTTTAATATAGAGACATACTTCATAGCGACCCGCTTTGGCATAGCTATGGGTAGCTGCTTTGTTATTACCATCGGTGAGTGAATTATCACCCCATTTCCAGATACGTTGTACAATGCTGTCGCCCGCAGGGGCCAGGCTGGAATCACTTTTTACGCCGATAGCCAGTCCGCTGACCTGAAAACTGAACAGCGCCTTACAAGAGGCGGTAGTGGGCGGAACACAAACGATAAAATTGCTTTCGATATAGGAACTGCCACTGTTTCTGGTAGCGGTATTCACAAGCCAGTTACCATTACAGTCTTCGGTCATCACTTTCACCTTATTGATATCCGATCCGGTGCATTGGATGGTATCAATGTAATAACCATTGGGATTGGTAACAACCGTATGAACCATGTTGCAGGCGGTACCCAGGGTACTGTCAATCACAATTTTTACGGTCTTTCCAGCCAGGGGCTGTTTATTGGCGTTTTGAACTGTACCCTTGATAATCAGGGTGTTGGCAAAGGTGGTGGCGGGGAGCAAAAGCAGGAATAGCAGGAATTGGTTTAGTGTAGCAGTTTTCATGTTTTTGTAGATTTGCTCTGCCACACAGATACGCGGCTTTCAGGTAATGCAGCCCGGGTTGTTATTTTTTAATTGGCAATCCCTACTTTTGCGCCTGCTGCAAAGCAGCATCATAAAAACAATCATTATGGCAACTACATCAGACATCAGCCGTGGCATGATCCTGAAACTGGATGGGAGCTTATATTCCGTGGTGGAGTTTGGCGAAAACAAAACTGCCCGTGCGGCAGCCAAGGTTTGGGCTAAACTGAAGGGCGTGGATAATAACCGTACCATTGAAAAAACCTGGAACAGTGGTGAAAATATTTACCCTGTTCGTGTCGAAAAGAAAACTTTTCAATACCTGTATAAGGACGATAGCGGGTACAATCT
>JAACZQ010000109.1 GCA_009996675.1 Chitinophagaceae bacterium | reverse complement strand
AATGAGCATTTTATGTTTGGTGATTATGCTTTGAAAGTATGGCGTTGCCACTGAAGACACTGAATGACACAGCGATATACCGTGTCATCTGTGCTTTCTGTGGCAAAAATTACTGGAATAGCTTGCGATTATCAGATAAATATTTAAATTTACTGATATACGAAATGTGCTTTCGTCAAGCCGACAATTGGGGTTGGGTTGGCGAAAGGGTTCGTCTATTAAAGTGTTGGCTGCTATTTGCAGGCACCCTAAGAAATCAAAAAATGACAACAACATATGAAAAGAACTTGCTTTCTTCTGACAATCATTACTTTTTGTCTAACAAATTTAGCATTTGGACAAAACGCTTTATCGCAAGGAGACCATTTTGCCGACATTAACGGAATAAAGATTCACTATTATGTTAGTGGCAAAGGTCCAATTTGTCTTGTACCTACACCAGGTTGGGGGCCATCAATTAATTATCTAAAAAACTCCCTAACACCATTTGAAAAATATTTTACAATTGTTTATTACGACACACGAATTAGTGGTCAGTCGACTGGTCCAAACGATTCAAGAAAATATTCAAGCCGAGATTTTATGAATGATATGGACAGTTTAAGAGTTTATCTAAAACAATCCAAAGTTTGGGTGATGGGACATTCTATGGGCGGATTTCAAGTACTTAATTATGGCATACATCATAATGAAAACCTAAATGGAATAATTGCTTTAGCACCACTTGCTGGCAGGGACAGTATTTATGAAAGAGAGTTTACAAAAATGGTAATGAAACGTAAAGGGGAACCGTATTTCGAAGCAGGTTCGAATATCTTTTTTGGAAAAGACACTACAAAAATTAAAAACTCGGAAATGATGCCCTATATTTTTCCTTTTTATTTTCACGATGTAAATAAGATTTCAGAATTTGAGAAATTGGGTGATCCACAAATGAGTGACAAAGCTGGAGAATATACGGATGCCTCTTTTTTTGGCACAGAATATCTATTTCCACTGCTCACCAAGATTAAAGTCCCTACGTTAATTGTAGTTGGTGATGACGATTTTATTTGCGATAAAGTATCCCAAGCAGACAGAATTGTAAAAAATATTCCTAATGCAACAGAAATCGTAATAAATGATGCCGGACATTTTAGTTGGGTAGAACAACCAATACAATTTTTTGCAGACACAGAAAAATGGTTAAAAAAACAAAAGCTGAAAGTTCAAAAATAAAACAGCAGTCAACAAGGGTTTGCCAAAAGCAGGGATGAAGTTCGTTGTTTGATCTTTTGTGCAAGGTTCAACAACAGTAATTCTATTGAACTTTTATGCTAAAAATCCCCGCCTTCGGCAAGCCCCGAAACGTTATGCCCAATGCTTTCGCTCAAAGATCATGAACTATAGAGTTATCATTACATTTTTAATCAGCGCTATCGTCTTGTCGGCATGTGATTTTTCGGATGGAAAACTTATTGTAGAGAACAGAACAAGCGATTCCTTAGCCTTTATTATTTTGAACGAATCAAACTACTACCCAACGTCTGATACCGACACGATTTCAAATGCCACAAGAATTCAGGATTCTGCTTTGTTAAATTCGATTGTAAAATATAATCCTAGGATCGAGTCGAAAGGTGGAATACATTTCGTTTCGGCGAAATCTTCAAAAAACCTATGGACTTTTAACACCACATGGGAGTATTTGGTTGAGTCAAGCCCGAATAAGACCTTAGAAATACTTTTCATTCCCGCAGAATATATGATTTCTGGAAAATACAAATGGAAGGAGCTATACCAAAAACGGTTGTTTGACAGAAAATCAATTAAAAAGGAGGAGCTAGAGAAGTCGGACTGGAAAGTGACATACTCCGAATAAAGCACTGGGCATAACAGTGGTTTTGCAAAAGTTGGGTGACATAATATCGCCCATCGGCAGTTGGAATTCTAATCGGCTTCCTTCTTCGCAGGGTCTCCTGAGACACGAAGTGCCCCTGCGTGCTGCACGGCCCGGGTGTTGAATTTGCTTTTGTATTTCTTTTTTGACCGTGAATGTGTATAGCCCGAATATGGATTGTAAATTGCTTTTATTGGAGAAGCCGCAACGTCCCCTCGTTTCTCGGGAGACGATGCGGAGACCCTTCGGAGAAGGAACATTAAGTTAACTTTTGTAACTTTAATCAGCAACAGTAACCCATGGGAGACGTGAGGCCTTTCCCCAACTATTTCAATGCTTGACTTTTCCCTATTTTAAAATAAGGTAGCTAAATTGAAAATAATTACCTGGAATTGTAACATGGCGTTTAGGAAAAAGGCTTCCTCGATCCTAAAATATATGCCTGATATTTTAATTATTCCAGAGTGTGAAAATCCTGAGAAGCTACACAGTGATCCTGAATTCAAGAGACCAAATAGTGCAGTTTGGTATGGACAAAACAAGCATAAAGGACTTGGCGTATTTGCCTATGGGAATCTAAAACTTCGGCTGTTGCCCTCGCATAATACTCTCCATCAAATTATTTTGCCAATTTCTGTTAGAGGCATTGATAAGGATTTTCTCCTTTTTGCTATTTGGGCAAATAATCCGAAAGATTCAAAATATCAGTATATCGGTCAGGTCTGGAAGGCTCTTTTAGAATATACTCCTTTGATGAAAAATAAAAGTGTAATCCTTGTTGGCGATTTCAACAGTAACACTATATGGGATAAGCCCAGACGTATTTATAATCACTCACTGGTGGTTGATATGCTGGATAGCATGAACATAAAAAGCGCATATCATCTTTACTATAAACAAACACAAGGCAAAGAAAAACACCCTACGCTGTATTTGTATCGACATGAAGAAAAGGCGTACCATATAGACTACTGCTTTGCCTCGCCAGATTTTACTAAACGACTGAAAAAAGTTATAGTCGGAGATTTTAAGACTTGGTCAGCTCTTAGTGACCATACACCCTTGATAGTTGAGTTTGAAGACTAAATCAGGAAAGTATAGTGCGAACATTAGACTCCGCAAATCTGAGGCGATAGAATTTTATCTTATTGTAGAGGAGTTGGCGGATTATAGAAAAATTCCTATTCCAGTTGACTAATGCATTCCTACTTCAAATACCGCTTAATCTCCTTCTCCACATCCCTGCTCTTAATCGTCTCTCTTTTATCGTGGAGTTTCTTACCCTTGCCCAGTCCGATTTCAACCTTCACCAGGTTCTTTTCATTCAGGAATACGCGGAGGGGGACTACGGTATAACCTTTCTCTTTTAGCTGGGCCTGTATTTTTTTCAGTTCTCTTTTCTGCAGCAGGAGTTTGCGGTCGTGGACGGCGATATGGTTATTGGTGGTGCCGTGGGAGTACTCCGCAATATAGAGTCCGCGTACCCATAGTTCGCCATCATCAAACAGGCAGAAAGCATCATTAAAGCTTACTTTCCCATCGCGGATGGATTTGACTTCGGTGCCCAGCAATACAATGCCTGCTACATATTTGGTTTCTATGTAGTAGTTATAATAGGCCTGCCTGTTGTTCATTTCTTTGGCCATAGCGGGTATTGTGGGACAGTCTTGCTATCCTTTGAATAGGATTGCTACCTGTGATAGTTTTTCGCGCAGGTCTTTGCGGGCTACGATGAAATCGAGGAAGCCATGTTCCAATAAGAATTCACTGCGCTGGAATCCTTCGGGCAGGTCTTTCTTAATGGTCTCTTTGATCACACGCGGACCGGCAAAACCAATGAGGGCACCGGGCTCGGCGATATTCAGGTCGCCCAGCATACCAAAGCTGGCGGAGATACCCCCAAAAGTGGGATCGGTTAATAAAGAGATATAGGGGAGTTTGGCATCACTCAATTGCGACAGCTTACCGCTGGTTTTAGCCAGCTGCATGAGGCTGAATGCACTTTCCATCATACGGGCGCCACCGCTTTTGCTGATGACGAGGTAGGGGAGTTGGTGCTGGATACAATAATCCACGGCGCGGCTGAATTTCTCACCCATCACACTACCCAGGGAGCCACCGATGAATTCAAAATCCATACAGGCCACCACATAACCCTGACCATTGATCTTACCCACGGCTACGCGCATGGAATCTTTGAGGTCGGTCTTGGCATGAATCTCGTCGAGACGTTTCTGGTAGGGTTTCAGGTCGGTAAAGCCCAGTGCATCTTTGCTGCGGATATTGTCGAAGAGTTCCTGGTATTCTTTGTTATCGAATAGGATATCGTAATAGTCGTCGCTGCCAATGCGGTGGTGGTAACTGCACTTGGGGCATACATACTGGTTTTCTTTCAGTTCTGTTGTGGTGCAGATATAGTTACATTCGGGGCATTTGCTCCAGAGTCCTTCGGGGGTTTCTTTTTTATCGGCCGTAGAGGTTAAAATTCCCTTCCGGATTCTTTTGAACCAACGGGGTTTATTCCCGTCCTCACCTTGCATTTCGTCGCCCGTCAGGTTAGCTTCAAAATCTTCTTCTCGTTCTTTTTTCATACGGAAAATGAATTGGGGGTCGAAGATAGTAAAATCCCGGCATCCGGGGGGTGTGAATGGAAAAAGGCAAAAGGCAAAAGGAAAAATTCAAAATTAAAAAGTCAAAAGTCAAAAAGGGGCGCTGGCGGGAGTAAATCGGTATTTTCCGGGGTAGCCCTGCTCCCAAACACCTATTTTTTGACTTTTGCATTTTGCCTTCCCTACGCGTTCCGGTTGATGCAATTCAGGTCCTCAAATGCCAGTTCCAGGCGTTTGATGAAGCTTTCTTCGCCTTTGCGCAGCCATACGCGGGGGTCGTAGTATTTTTTGTTGGGTTTGTCGGCTCCTTCCGGATTGCCCAGCTGGCCCTGTAAATAACCCTCATTTTTGATATAATACTGGTGGATACCTTCCCAGAAAGCCCATTGGAGGTCGGTATCGATATTCATTTTAATGGCGCCATAACCAATGGCTTCGCGGATCTGGTGTTGGGGGGAGCCACTGCCACCATGGAATACGAAGTATACGGGTTTGGGGCCTGTTTTCAGCTCCTGCTCGATGTATACCTGGCTGTTGTGCAGGATTTCGGGGCGGAGTTCTACGTTACCGGGACTGTATACGCCGTGTACATTACCAAAAGCTGCGGCTACGGTAAAGAGTTTACCTACTTTGCTCAGTTCGGTATAGGCATAAGCCACGTGCTGGGGCTGGGTGTATAATTTATCGTTTTCGATACCGCTGTTGTCCACGCCATCTTCTTCACCACCGGTTACGCCCAGTTCAATTTCAATACTCATACCCAGTGGGGCCATGCGTTTGTAGAATTCCACCGAGGTATGGATATTTTCTTCGATGGGCTCTTCAGACAGGTCCAGCATATGGGAGCTGAAGAGGGGTTGTTTTTTCTCTTTGTAGAATTGTTCACCGGCATCAATCAGTCCGCTTACCCAGGGCAGCCATTTTTTAGCGGCGTGATCGGTATGCAGTACTACGGGAACGCCATAGTATTTGGCCACGTTATGAATGTGCAGGGCACCGGAAACAGCGCCGGAGATATTGCCCTGTAACTGATCGTTGGGCATGCCTTTACCGGCTACAAACTGTGCACCACCGTTGGAGAACTGGATGATGACGGGGGAATTGACTTTGGCAGCGGTTTCCAGGGTAGCGTTGATGGTATTGGTACCAATGGTATTCACTGCCGGAAGGGCAAACTGATTGTCTTTCGCATCATTATACAAGGCTTCCAGCTCTTCGCCGAACAATATACCGGCACGGTATTTCTTCATAATAAATGGTTTTTAATTGGTCGTTAGTAACAGTAGCAGGACGTCTTGAATACGCAAAGCGGTTACGGGAAACGGATAATGGTTGATACTGCCTATACCGTAAATGTTATGGCGTATGCCGTATACCTGCAGGACCGGCAAGATACTGTATGTAACCCAAACAGGCGTTAGCTTTTTTGGGTCGTGGATGTTCTGTGAATATCGGCCCATAACCGGCAGAAATAGGCGGGGGAATGCTGTATTCTGCTGCCGTACCAGCTGAACATTTCTCCGTCAACCAGCAGCACTTGTGTACCGGGTAATTGTTCCTGGAAATACCGGATATGTTTTTCCTGAAAGGGGTAGGGTTCTGAGGAAAGAAGTAAAAAATCCGGTGCTGCTCTGCGGAGTGCTTCCATGCTGATCTCCGGATATCGTTTGTGTTGTGCGAATACATTACGGAAACCTGCTTCCAACAGCAGCTGGTGAATAAATGTATCCTGTCCCACGGTCATATACGGCTCCTGCCAGATGAGGTAGGCAGCGGTGGCGGCTGATACGGGCTTTTGGCCTGACCAATTCCGGAAAGCATCCTGAATATTCTGTAGGATGATTTGGGCTTCTTTGCTTCTTGCCGTGATCTCACCAATGGCTGCAATCATTTCCAGTGCCGAGCCGATATCGTGGATATCGCTGGTCCATACCGGTGCAATACTGCGCAGTGCATGGATCTGTTCTTTGATATTTTCTTCTTTGTTGGCGAGGATCAGATCGGGCTGCAGTGCTGCTACGCGGTGGATATGCACTTGTTTGGTACCACCGACCCTTGTTTTATTCCGGAACCAGTGTTGGGGGTGTATGCAGAATTTGGTAATGCCTACAACGGTTTCATCCAGTCCGAGATCGAAGAGTAATTCTGTTTGGGAAGGAACCAGTGATACGATTCTTTTGGGTATATCGTTTAAACGGATGGTTTCCTGAAGCTGGTCCTGGTAGCTGCGCATCTGCTAAAATACAGCAGAACATTGAGGCGAAAAAAAAGCCGTGAACGGGTGGGGGTGTTCACGGCCGGGTTGCCATTGCTGGCCAGCAATCGGGGTTATCAGCGGTATTTATACCAGGATCCGGTATTGAACAATACCACGGTTTCGTCTTCCTGGATATAATCTTTCTCAATCAGTTTTTTCAGCCCCATATAAGCGGCGCTTCCTTCCGGTGAAAGCAGTATCCCTTCCCGGGATGCGAATTCGCGGATGCCGGTAGCCAAATCCTGCTCCCGGATAGTAACGGCAGTGCCACTGCTTTCCCGAACGGTTTTTTGTATCTGGTCTTTAGCAAACGGCGAGGGGACGGCGAGTCCCAGGGCCACAGAAGGAGCAGGTTCAAAGCTATCCGGTAACATACCGGTATCAAACATTTGTATCATAGGATTACAATTTTCGGATTGAACAATGATCATGCGGGGCATTTTACCGGTGATCCAACCCAGTGTTCGCATTTCCTGGAATGCTTTCCACATACCAATCAATCCGGTACCACCACCGGTGGGATAAATGATGACGTCGGGTAATTGCCAGCCCAGTTGTTCGGCTATTTCATAACCCAGTGTTTTTTTGCCTTCGAGGCGGTAGGGTTCTTTCAGGGTAGAGAGATCGGTGGCGCCGCTCTGTGCTGCTATTTCGCGGGCTTTTTTACCACAGGCATCGATCAGTCCGTCTACCAGTATCAGCTCGGCACCCAGTGCATCACATTCTGCTTTGAGGGTTTCTGCACTGTGACGGGGCATGACTACCGTGGCCTGTATGCCTGCTTTGGCGGCATAGGCACTTAAGGCACCACCTGCGTTTCCGGCCGTGGGCATGATGCATTTTTCAATGCCCAGCTCTTTCAGTCGGGATATGGCTACACTAATACCCCTGGCTTTGAAGGAGCCGGTGGGATTGGTGCTTTCATCTTTCAGCAGCAGGTGTTTCAGTCCCAGTGCCTGGCTGGTGGCGGAGAGCTTGCGCAGGGGTGTCCAGCCTTCCCCCAGGGAAACGATGTGGCGGCTGTCCTGCACGGGTAATAATTCGTGGTAACGCCACATATCCTGTCTGCGGTGGTGCAGTTTGTCGCGCGTTATGGCCGATAAATCGTAATCGGTGAATAAGGGTTGCAAACAGCAATCGGCAAATGTCTGGTGTTGGTCAATAGCATAAGACCTGCCACAGGAGGGACAGTAATACCGGGTAGCAAGCGAAAATGATACAGCTGTTTTCACCTGTCAAATCTATCCCGTATTTATAACTTTGAAGATACTTAAATGTTATAACCCATAACTATAAGTTATAAAGCCGTTTGGCCAGCCGGATAAAACTTTTGTTAAGATTACTGCTTTCACCTTTGCGCTGTATGAAGAAGAAATCGCGCTCAATATGCAGGTCTTCGAAGCGCAGTTCGGTCAGTTCGCCATACTTGAGTTCCTTGATGACTGAGCGGTGTGGGAGAAAGCCCAGGCTATCGGATTCGATGATGAAGTTCTTCAGTGCTTCGGTACCACCCAGCCGGATTTTGATATCCAGTTCGCTCATTTTTACCTTGTGTTTTTCCAGGGCATATTTCAAAGCGGCGAGGGTACCACTGCCTCTTTCGCGGATGGCCAATGGCATCTGGCGTATATCTTTTACACTGTAATTCTTTTTGCGGGCAAGCGGACTCTTCTTGCTGCAGACGGCCACTACCTGATCGGTGAGGAAGGGCAGGTAATCCACATTGGTTAATTTGGATCTTCCCTCGATGATACCCAGGTTGATGTCTTTATTCACCAGTGCTTCCAGTACAATCTCCGAATTGCGGTTAAGCAGGTTGATATTGATCTGGGGGTAATGCTGACTGAATGATGACAAGACCTTGGGTAATATGTAGAGGGCTACGGTGGTACTGGCGCCTAATTTGAGCACGCCCCTGGCTTGTAATACATCTCTTACGGATGAGATCTCAAATTCGGCTTCTTCCTGTATGCGTTTGACTTCGGTGAGTTTATCGTAGAGTAAGCGGCCGGCGGGTGTTAACTCAATGTCAATACCTTTTCTTTCGAATAGCTTGGTCTGGTACTGTTCTTCCAGTGTGCGGATATGTTTGCTGATGGCGGGTTGGGATATATACAATACCTGTGCTGCCCGGGAAAAACTTTTCTGCCTGGCTACTTCATAAAAAACTTCATGGCGTGTAGAGATCATGGTACTGTATCACCAAAGCTAAACATTATCACCAAAAAAATCCCGCTAAGCTTGTAGCGGGATCGGTTCATTTATTTGGCCAGGCTTTGTATGACATCGTATTTGGTCACGATATGGTAATCGCCTTTTTCATCTTTGGCGAGTACGGCGCCGTTTTCTTTATTGATGAGGGTGCCCAGTTTCTCTACCGGTGTGAGGAAGTCAACAACGGGGTAGGGGGGTTCCAATACACTGGCGATGCTGCTGTGTTTGATTTCCGGGTTGCTGAATATTTTCTGGAAAAGACCGCTTTCGCTCACGGAGCCAATGAGTTGGCCATCCTGCATCACCGGAATTTGTTCGATATCGTATTTCTTCATCAGTTCCACGGCTTCTGATACCAGTTGCTCGCCGGTAATGGTTACCAGTTTCTGTCCTGCGCGTCCGTTGACGATGTCTTTGAATGATTTTACATCCAGGAATCCTCTGTCCATCATCCACTGATCGTTGTAGATCTTGCCTACATAGCGGCTGCCGTGGTCGTGGAAAATACAAACCACTACATCGTCTTTGGTGAGGCTTTGTTTGAGTTGCATGAGTCCCTGTAAGCAACTGCCGGCGCTGTAACCGCAGAATAAACCTTCTTCTTTGGCAATGCGACGGGCCATCACGGCACCATCTTTATCGGTCACCTGTTCGAAGTGATCGATATAGCGCATATCGTAGTTCTCGGGTACAAAATCTTCCCCGAAACCTTCGGAGATATAGGGATGCACTTCGTTCATATCAATCTCACCGGTCTTGAAATATTTGGTGAGCAGGGAGCCATAGACATCAATGGCCCATACTTTAATATTGGGATTTTTCTCTTTGAGGTACATGGCTGTGCCGGTGATGGTGCCACCGGTGCCTGCGGTACATACGAGATGGGTGATTTTACCTTCTGTTTGTTCCCAGATTTCCGGACCGGTAGACTCATAGTGTGCCTGGCGATTGGCCAGGTTGTCGTACTGGTTCATGTACATGGAATTGGGAATTTCTTTGCCCAGTCGCTTTGCCACGCTGTAATAACTGCGCGGGTCATCGGGCATCACGTTGGTGGGGCAGACAATCACTTCTGCGCCTACTGCTTTGAGTATATCAACTTTTTCTTTGGATTGCTTATCGGTGGTTACAAAAATGCATTTATAACCTTTCACGCAGGCGGCGAGTGCCAGGCCCATGCCGGTATTACCGCTGGTGCCTTCAATAATAGTGCCTCCGGGTTTGAGTTTACCTTCTTTTTCTGCTACTTCCACCATCTTAAGGGCCATGCGGTCTTTGATGGAGTTGCCGGGGTTGAAGTAATCCACTTTAGCCAGTACCGTAGCCGGTATGTCTTTGCTTACTTTATTAAGCCGGATCAGGGGGGTATTGCCAATCGTTTCGAGAATATTATTCAGCCACATGAAACTAACGTTTGTTTGTGGCAAAGGTAAAGTTTTGCAGCTGCTCTTTAACAGACGCAATAAAATACCTGCTATGCTGCTTAGTAATTTCTTACCAGGTTGAAGAGGCTACCCACTTCCAGTACATTGGCTTTTGGACTCACTACGGTTGTTTTAACGGTCTGTTCTTTGCTGCCTTCGTTGTCGTGTAAGTAAGCCATGATAACGGCAGGTACCAGGGCCAGCATGGCCAGGATTTGTACGGTGTTGATGATCTTTTTCATAGTTGTAGTTTGATGCGTTGATGAATGATTTACTTTGATAGAACAAAGATATGTTCTTTTATGGTACTATGCAATATATAGTACCACCCTAAAACGGGTAATGTCTTTGGCAAAATAGCTTGTTAAGTCTATATCATATTGATTATCAGCTATTATGCTGAAATTGGACCATAAGTGCAGCCAGATGGGAATGTGATGAGCGGTTGTAGGGAGGGGGTGAAAGGTGGTTTATGGTTTTTAGTTTATGGTTTTTGGTTTGGGGTTTGGTTTTTGGTTTAAATGCGGGAAGCTTCACTCCGGGAGCTCCAAAGCATAAACTGTTATGTAGTGAGTAGTCAGTAGTGAGTAGTCAGTAGTGAGTAATGATACTTACAACCTCAGATCTCAACCATAAACTAAAAACCAAAAACTATAAACCAAAAACTCCCAAGCAATGAGTAGTAGTACTTATGACCTCAAATCTCAACCATAAACTAAAAACCAAAAACCAAAAACCAAAAACTCCCAAGCAATGAGTAGTAGTACTTACAACCTCAAATCTCAACCATAAACTAAAAACCAAAAACCATAAACCACAAAGTATTGGACGGATATAAATGCCATCAATCTTCGATCAAAAAATCAAAGATCAAAAAATCAAAGATCTGACATCTGAGATCTTAAGCTGTTGTTTCTGAAAAGCGTTCTGCCATTTTTCCGCAGAGGTCGCTGGTGATCATTTTTTGGGCGAGGAGGATCATGTTTTCGAAGGCGAGGGCGGTGCTGATGCCGTGACCAATGATCACGGGTTTGGCTACACCGAGTACGGGTGTGCCGCCATAGTTTTCGTAGTGAAAACGGCTGAAGTATTCGTCGGAGGCGAGGTTGCGCTGTCGGGCGATATCGTAAATGGACTCTGCCATTTTGAGGATGATATTACCAGTGAATCCGTCGCAGACCATTACGTCGGCTTTGTCGCCGAAGATATCACGGCCTTCGATATTGCCGATGAAATGCAGTTGCTGGTTTTCTTTCAGCAGGGGATAGGTGGCTTGTGCCAGGATATTTCCCTTACCCTCTTCTTCTCCCACATTCATGAGTGCTGCCTTGGGGGCATCAATACCCAGGATGTATTGGGCATAGAGGCTGCCTAGGAGTGCAAACTGGTTGAGGTGTTCGGGCTTGCAATCGGCATTCAAGCCTACATCGGTGAGGATGCCGGTGCTGCCATTGAGTTTGGGGATGATGGTACCGATGGTGGGGCGTAATACACCCGGAATGGGTTTGATACTGTACATGGCACCCACCAGCATGGCTCCTGTGTTACCGGCGCTGATGAATGCATCTATTTTACCGGTAGCCAGCAGGTGAAAACCGATGGCAATGGAAGAGCGTTGCTTTTCTTTTAGTGCCTTGGTGGGGTGTTCATGGTACCCGATGACTTCGGGAGCATGTATCAAATGCAAATTAGGTGATGATACACCGTGTTCGTTCAGCAGTGGCTGAACCAGTGTTTCATCACCTATGCAATATAGTGAGGCCGCTGCATGTGAGGCCGACAGATAACGTTGCAGTCCTTTCACCGCTTCCAGCGGCGCAAAATCTCCACCCATCATGTCAATGCCAATATTCATGCGCGGTAAGCTGAGTTAATTGAACTAAAGGTTAGGCTTTCAGCGGTGCTTTTTCAGCAACCAGTTTTCCCTTATAGAACAATTTACCTTCGCTTACATGGGCACGATGGCGTACATGCGTTTCACCAGTGGTAGTGTCTTTGCTCAGTGTTACTGTCTGTGCAGTATAGTGAGTTCTTCTCTTGGCACTGCGCTGCTGTGAATGTCTGCGTTTAGGATTCGGCATATCTCGAATTTTAGAATATCAATATTAATTAATCCAGGTTTTTGAATTTGTCCAGCCCCTTCCATACGGTCTGGTGCTGTTCCTGCTGGGCCGCTTCTTCCATTTTCTTCAGTTTCTCCAGCACTTCTTTATTACAAAGCGGTCCGCCCATTTCTTTTTCCTTACACATTTTCTGCAGCGGGATACTAAGTGTTACGAACTCATAGATCCAGTCGCTCAGGTATAAATGGCTTTCTCCGCGGCTGATATAATAGACATCAGGATCTTCTTCCTGGTCATTCATCAGTTCTGGTTCATCTACCATTTTCACCACCAGGTTGAATTCATCCCAGAGTTGAATAGGCAGTTGGTTACCGCAGCGGTCGCAGGCCGATTCCAGGGAACCGTCGATGTCGAAATGCAATTGCATAAACCCGTTTTT
>JAACZQ010000108.1 GCA_009996675.1 Chitinophagaceae bacterium | reverse complement strand
TTATGGTGTATAGTGTATGGTTTGTGGTTTTAAGAAAATGGTATTTATAAAACTAAAACCCCAAACCAAAAACCAATTTAGTTTATGGTGTATAGTGTATGGTTTGTGGTTTTAAGAAAATGGTATTTATAAAACTAAAACCCCAAATTAAAAACTAAAAACCAAAAACTAAAAACCAAAAACCAATTTAGTTTATGGTGTATAGTTTGTGGTTTTAAGAAAATGGTATTTATAAGACTAAAACCCCAAACTAAAAACCAAAAACCATACACCAAAAACCTACCCAACTACTGTCATCGTATTCCCACTAATACTAATCGTGTACTGTTTGAGGTTGCGGTTGGCGGGGCCGAGTGTTACGGCGCCGGAAGTGGTGAATGTGGAGCCGTGATTGGGACAGATGAACTGATTACTCGCGGCATTGTAGTTGATGGCTGTTCCCTCATGGGTGCAGTTGACCTGCACAGCCGAAAAAGAAGCCGGTACATTACCGGTGGCCAGACGTACAATGATCACCCCATTGGATACCAAGGAACTGCCTACACCCAGTAATTGAGAGCTGAGATCAACGGTGAAATTGGCAGAGCCGCCCCCGCTGCCGGAGGAATTACTTTTACTACAGGCACCCATACAAACAGCACAGGCGGCTACGACAGGTGTTCCGAGGTTGGAAAGGAATTTTCTTCTGTCCATACAAATGGTTTTAGTGTGAAAGGATCAATCCCGCACACCCATGCGTATGAATAATTCAGTACCAGCCCTGGGTGTGATGGAATTGTAACAGGGTTCCATGGTATATATACTGAAATCAGCCGCAAAAAGTTGTCTGTATCCAGTAATATTTCCGCCAAAAGGCGGACCACCATCAAAATCCCGGTTAAAGAGCAGTCCCACCAGCAGCCCGTTGCCTGATAAAAGCGCTTTCATTTGTTGAACATAATCCCCGCGTAAAACCGGATCCAGTGCACAGAAAAAAGTTTGTTCCAGGATCAGGTCATACTGCCCCTCCAGCGCAAAAAAATCACCCGTAATCAGCTTTAACTCCTTTCCGTATGCCTTACCCGCTTTGGCCCTCAGGGATTCTATCACCGCAGGCGCCAGGTCAATCACGGTAATATTGGTAAAACCCTTTTCCAACAGGTACAAAGCCTCATAACTGTTCCCGCCACCAGGAATGAGTATGGATACCGATTTATTGGTAAGCTGATCAATATAAGCTTTGAGTGGGGGAGAAACCCGCCCCAGATCCCAGCCGGTTTGTCCCGCCAGGTATCGGTTGTTCCAGTAGGTGGTGTCGAGTGTGGGCATGGGGGGAAGTCAAAATTCAAAAGTCAAAATTCAAAAGTAAAAAGTATCAGGTGAAGATGGGCGAGTGTTTTTAGCTGTGAGCTATGAGCTATGAGATTCAAGCCATAAGCGGTTAACCCCAAACTATAAACCAAAAACCAAAAACCAAAAACCAAAAACCAGAAACCAAACACCTCCTCACGCAGAAAGCCGCAAATAATCGCAAATGACTGCAGATCATTCTGTATTTTCGGTCGTATAAGCAAGTCTATGAAACAAGTTATGCTGCTGCTCGCTGTTGCAATGGGTATTGCCGCCTGTTCGCACAATCCTTACCGGGCTACCAACAAAGTGTATAACAAACAGGCCAAAGCCTTTGCCAAAGCGCTGCGTACACCACCGGTAGAGACCTATTTTTCCGATTCAGCCAAACTGCCGCCTTATTGGGTGGGGACAACCAACTTCAATCTGCGCAAACCCAGTTTTGTCATCATACACCATACAGCGCAAAACTCCTGTGAGCAAACACTCAAAACATTTACCTTACCCCGTACCTCGGTAAGTGCCCACTATGTGATCTGTAAAGACGGTACCCTGCACCAGATGCTCAGCGATTATATGCGCGCCTGGCATGGGGGAGTGAGCCGCTGGGGTAACCTCACCGATATCAATTCTGCATCCATTGGCATTGAACTGGATAATAACGGTTTTGAGCCCTTCGACAGCCTGCAGCTGAACAGCTTATTGAGTCTGCTCGCGCGCCTGAAGAAAGAGCACGGCATTCCGGCGGCCAATTTCATTGGTCACGGTGATATTGCCCCCACACGCAAAAACGATCCCAATTACCGCTTCCCCTGGAAAACACTGGCAGAGAAAGGCTTTGGCCTCTGGTACGATGAACAGCGTGCTCCCGTGCCGGATGGATTTAACCCCATCATCGCCCTGCGCATCATTGGATACGATGTGAAAGACACCACGGCCGCCATCCGTTCCTTCAAACGCCATTTCCTGCAGGATACCACCAAAACCCTGAACGATATCGACCGCTCGGTGCTGTACAATCTCCAGAAAAAATACTTCTGAGGGGCTGAATAAAATATTTGGTGCCAAAAAGCTGTCCTAACAACTGTTAGCTTATTTTTGCTGCGCTAAAACAGAACCATTATGAATTTCCAACTCAGCGAAGAGCATCTCATGATCCAGCAGGCAGCACGCGATTTTGCCCGTAACGAATGTTTACCCGGCGTAATTGAGCGTGACGAGAAACAGCAGTTCCCCAAAGAACAGATCATGAAACTGGCTGAACTGGGCTTTATGGGTATGATGGTAGACCCCCAATACGGCGGCGCCGGTATGGATACCATCAGCTATGTACTGGCCATGGAAGAGATCAGCAAGATCGACGCCAGCGTGAGTGTTTGTATGAGCGTGAACAACAGCCTGGTATGCTGGGGACTGGAAGCATTTGGTACCGAAGCACAGAAACAAAAATACCTCACGCCACTGGCACAGGGCCGCAAAGACGGCGAACTCTATATCGGCGCTTTCCTGCTCAGCGAACCCGAAGCGGGGAGTGATGCTACCAGTCAGCGTACCACCGCAGAAGATATGGGCGACCATTACCTGCTCAATGGTACCAAGAACTGGATCACCAATGGTTCCTCCGCATCCGTATACCTGGTCATCGCACAAACCGATCCTGCCAAAGGCAGCAAGGGTATCAATGCCTTCATCGTAGAGAAAAACTGGCCCGGGGTAACCGTGGCAGCCAAAGAAAATAAACTGGGTATCCGCGGCAGCGACACCCACAGCATCCTGCTGACCGATGTAAAAGTGCCCAAGGAAAACCGTATTGGGGAAGATGGCTTCGGTTTCAAATTCGCCATGAAGACACTGGCTGGCGGTCGCATCGGTATTGCTTCCCAGGCCCTGGGTATTGCCAGCGGCGCTTATGAACTGGCACTGGCATACAGCAAACAACGCAAAGCCTTTGGCAAAGAAATCATGCACCACCAGGCCATTCAGTTCAAACTGGCCGATATGGCCACCAAGGTAGAATCGGCCCGTTTACTCTGTCTCAAAGCTGCCTGGGAAAAAGACAATCAGCTCGACTATACCCTCAGTTCATCCATGGCCAAAGTATTTGCCAGTGAAGCCGCTATGTGGATCGCCACCGAAGCCGTACAGGTACATGGTGGATATGGTTTCGTGAAAGAATACCATGTAGAACGCCTCATGCGCGATGCCAAAATCACCCAGATCTATGAGGGGACCAGTGAAGTGCAGCGGATTGTGATCAGCAGGAGTATTTTGAGTAAGTAGTGCGATTTAGCTGCCAGCTACGAGCTTCTAGCTTCTGGTTTTAGGGAATAGATGATAGCAGGGAGCTTTCAACCTCCAACCTCCAACAATGCGCACCTGGTCTGTGCAGCGCAGCGGAACCGAGAAATCTTGAACATCCGCGCAGCGCCGAGGGGTTTCATTGAAGAATAGGGGGCAGTGGGTATAAGATTTCTCGACTACGTTTCACTACGCTCGAAATGACGGGTGATTGTGAAAGGGGCGATCTATCAGCCTCTCCGCATCGTCTCCCGAGGATACGAGGGGACGTTGCGGCTGTTTGCTTAACGTAATGTACAAATCTGGTAGGAGGTATACAATAACCGGTATCAACTGATAGCATATGATTAAACATTACACCCGGGCTGTGCAACCCGCCGAGCCCCTTCGTGGCCGCAGGAGATGCTGCGGGGAAGGATTTTTTTATCAGTCCACACCTAAGTCATCAGTGAACGATTTTTCAATGCCAATCTCGGCATAATCAACTCCAATTTTATCTACTGTGATTCTCATAATTGCCAGATAAATTTCATATTTGGATTTATAACCAAGTGGAGTTACTGCTTTTTCAAGGTTAGCTGCAAGTATAAAATCAATATATTTTTTCCAACTGATTTTTTTTAAATCTACTTCTCCTTCATATATCCATGATGATAATTTGCCCCAATTACCCTCGTTTTTATTTAAGCTTATGCCAGTCATCTTTAAACCTGTAATTGATTCTAATCCTTCGATTAGGGGTTCATCTGAAATATCGATCGTTTCTTTGACGCCACTATGAATGGAAAAGTCCGGTGTATTTGGAGCGATCTTCTGAATGTCGTCTTTGATAATTAAGAATGTATTTTCCCTAAGCGAAAAATCATAAGTTGTTATATTCAGGGTTTTGGCAACACAGTCAACAAGTTTGCCAACAGTTGATGCTTTTTCGGCATCTCTGTCAGGAATATGAATAGAGAAGTGTTTCTCGACTTCCATTACGAGTTCTACACTGTCAAGCCCCATAGAAATACAATTAATGTTAATGGTTTTGTTTTCCTAAGCGTCTCCGCATCGTCTCCCGAGGATACGAGGGGACGTTGCGGCTGTTTGTTTAAAGCTAATGTACAAATCTGGTAGGAGGTATACAATAACCGGCATCAACTGACAGCATCTGAATAAACATTACACCCAGTCTGTGCAACACGCAGAGTCCCTTCGTTACCTCAGGAGACTCTGCGGAGAAGGAACACCAAACCGCTTGTTAGCGGTAGTTTATCAAGCTGTCACCCTCCAAACTGTCCGTAAAACATGTCTCTGGAATATTGTGGGTTTAGTTTTATAGCAGTTTCTAAATCATCATTTGCTTCCTCGTCTTTGTTTAGACAGTAATAAGCAGTTGCTCTTTTGAAATAAGCTTCGGCATCTTCTGGGGTGTATTTTATGACTATTGAAAAATCATGAATTGCTGCTTCATAAATACGGATGTCAAGGTATGCACAACCTCTGTTGAAATAGGCGTTTGTATTACCTTCACTCGTTTCAATGACGTCAACATGTTCGACGCTGCCGTCAGCGTGTTTTGTAGTTATGGTGCGTCTTTCACTACTCGAAGTCATTTCAATTACTTTACTGTAATCTTCAATGGCACCTAAGTAGTCTCTGGTTTTACTCTTTTCCACTCCACGGTTATAGAAGAATTGTGCGTCCATAGTAATTTCTTTAGTTTGTTTAAATTTCAGCCTCTGTAGAAGGGGTTCAGGTTTTTGATTTCAGCTTCGGTCGCTTTACTTGTTCCGTGAATGTCATTGCGAATTTCGATAAGAATTTTTCCAAATAATTCTACGTCTTTGTCAGTGCCGTGATGAGCTGCATCTTGGTCTGTATATTCAACCCAATCGTGATAAGCTTTTATGACTTTATCGTTGCCGTATAATAATAGTAAATTTCTTGCATTCAACCTTCTTCTGTCGTCCTCTATCCCTCCAACTTCTTCATCGTAGGTTATGTTTATCGCTGTCTCTGTGAAGTCCTTTAAAAATTCATAATAAGCGTTCCTTTTATTTTCAATAATTCGCTCGGCAGCCTCTTTTTGTTTTTGCGTGAGGTATTTCCATATCAAAACAAAAGCACCAATTAGTGCCAATAATAAATCAATACTCGGCTTTAGGTAATCAGTCCATTTGACACCTGCTGGAGAAGGTGAGACGTTGTAAATTTTAAGCGTGTCTGTCGCTAATGCTAAGGAAAGTGTGTCGTGTATAGTTTTGATTGTGTCTCCCACTTTTGAGAATTTAATGCTGTCACCAAATTACCGCTAACACTTTAATAGACGTCCCCTTTCCCCAACCCAACTCCAACAGCTGGCCTGACGAAAGCCCATCTCGCATACCACTAAATTTAAATATAAAATCCACAAATACAAACCCTATCCCCACAAACGCATTAAAATTTAATTGAATTTAAAGCTTATCAGTCCGTATCAAGTCCGTTATAAGTCCGATACAAGTCCGATGCCGGTCCGATGATCCCATACTGGTCCCCTATGGTTCCTACGTGTTTCTCCAGAGTATCCCCCGACCATTCCCATACTGTAAGACTATGATACTAAGCACATTCCAGTATCCCACCACGCTTTTTACCGCTCATTCATCGTACACAACCGATGAACAACCGATGAATCAGCGGTCTGTGTACGGTCCGTCTAAGGTCGGTGTCCGATGAAGAGAAGACCTTGGGCTTATGTCAGATCGCAGATGTCAGGTGTCGGATGTAGTGGGATTTGTGATTTCCCGAATAACAGGAATTTGTTGGTCAGGCGACACAACAAAGGCGGGGAAGACCTTTTCCTTATGTCAGATCGCAGATGTCAGGTGTTAGATGTAGTGGGATTTGTGATTTCCCATTTAACAAGAATTTGTTGGTCAGGCGACTCAACAAAGGCGGGAAAGACTTTAGGCTTATGTCAGATCGCTGATGTCAGGTGTCAGAAGTTTGAATTTTTGACCTGTCCACCATAGCTTCAGCGAAGGTGGATGTGTGATTTCCCGAATAACAAGAATTTGTTGGTCAGGCGACACAACAAAGGCGGGGAAGGATTTTTCCTTACGTCAGATCGCAGATGTCAGTAGTGAGTAGTCAGTAGTGAGTAGGGAGTTTTCCTGATCCATAACATCCGCCTGAGGCGGACAATCTCTAACATCCGCCTGGGGCGGACAAGCTCTCACACCTAATACCTAACACCTACCAGAGGCGGACAAGCTCCAACGCGCCAACGCGCCAATGCGCCAATAGCCAACGGCCAACAGCCAACAGCCAACAGCTTCAGCGAAGGCGGGCTTACCCCTCCATCTCCATCACTTTCTCAAACACTTCCTCATATTCCTTATTCAATTGCTCCCATTGCGACTGGGCTTGTTTGTAGGAAGCTTCCAGTGACTGGAATTTTTTGGGATCGGAATAATTGGTGGGGTCGCCGAGGGCGGTTTCCAGTCGGGCTTTCTCGGCCTTGCAGTTATTCAGTTCTGTTTCCAGGTTGCCGAGGCGGCGTTTCTGTTTCTGCAGCTCTTTCTGTTTGTCGCGGTCAATGGGGGCATTGGCGGCTGGGGCAGGTGCAGGGGTGGGAGCGGCAACAGGTTTGGGTTCGGCTGCTTTCTCTTTCACCGGTGCAGGAGCAGGTGTTTTATCAGTTTTCTGTTTCTCCATCCGCTCATTCCATTCCACCCATTCCTGGTATGTGCCTTTGAATTCCTTGATCTTATGGTCTACGATCTCCCAGATCTTATTCGCTGTTTTGGAAATAAAATAACGGTCGTGACTCACCAGTATGATGCTGCCTTCGTATTTGTTCAGGGCATCGGCCAGTAATTCCACCGAATGCATGTCGAGGTGGTTGGTCGGTTCATCGAGTATGAGGAAGTTGGCTTTGCTCACAATGGTTTTGGCCAGGGCCACCCTTGCTTTTTCACCCCCGCTCAATACCCGGATCTTTTTATCTACATCATCCCCGCTGAAGAGGAAGGAACCCAGGAGGGCCCGCAGTTCCAGATCGGTTTTTTTGCTGCCGCAATGCTGCAGTTCTTCCAGTATGGTATGGGTGAGTGTGAGTGCTTCCAGCTGGTGCTGGGCATAAAAACTTTCTTCTACATTATGTCCCCATACCCGCTCACCGGTAAAGGGTTCGGTGCCACCCACAATACGCAGTACGGTGGATTTACCCTTTCCGTTGGCGCCGATGAGGGCAATCTTATCACCCCGTTCAATCTCTGCCACGGCATCTTCCAGGATTTTGATACTGGGACCGAAATCCTTGCTTACCTGCTTCAGTTCAACCAGTACTTTACCCGGTGTTTTCTCCAGCTGGAAATTGATGCGTAAATCGGGACGTTCCAGTTTTACGTCTTCAATCTTGTCCAGTTTGTCGAGGCGTTTCTGGATACTCTGTGCCTGGGCGGCTTTACTGGCTTTGGCTTTGAATCGTTCAATGAATCTTTCCTGCTGGCGGATATAGTCCTGCTGGTTTTCAAATGCTTTCTGTTGCATTTCAATCCGCAGGGCTTTTTCGGTTTCGTAATAATCGTAATTACCGGAATAGATATGCAGTTGTTGCTGGTATACTTCCACAATCTTATTCACCATGCGGTTGAGGAAGAATTTATCGTGACTCACGATCACCACGCTGCCCTGGTAGTGGAGCAGGTATTTTTCCAGCCATTCAATAGAGGGCAGATCGAGGTGGTTGGTTGGTTCATCCAGCAGCAGCACATCGGGTTGCTGTAAGATCATTTTAGCCAGCAGTACGCGCATACGCCAGCCCCCGCTGAATTCCTGGTAGGGGCGGGAGAGGTCTTCATTGCTGAAGCCCAGGCCGTGTAATACTTCTTCGGCTTTGTGGTGGATATTGTATCCGTCCAGCACATCCAGTTCATGCAGGGCATCGGTATACCGTATCAGCAGGTCGTGGTTTTCGGAATCTTTTTCCAGTTCCTGTCCGAGTTGCTCAATTTCTTTCTCCAGGGCTCTAACGCGTTCAAAAGCGCCCAGGGCCACTTCGGTAATGGATTCTTTGGTATCAAAGCTCAGGAGGTCCTGGTGCAGGTAACCGATGGTGGTTTCACGGCCTTTCTCCACGGAGCCGCGGGAGGGGGTGTATTCGCCCACCAGCACTTTCAGCAGGGTAGATTTACCCGTACCGTTATAACCTACCAGCCCTACGCGGTCGCCGGGCTGGATATGCCAGGTAGCGTCTTCCACAATCACCCGGGCACCAAATTCAAACGTCACATTTTGTAAACCGATCAACATTCTTAACAGTCATTTAAGTGCGCAAAGGTACTGCCATTTCAATTTGCTTTACTTTTGCATCAAAATCCTGATATGAAAAAATTCTTACTCGGTTCATTGATCCTGTTCCTGGCAGCTTGTGGCGGTAGTGATAAACCGGCCGAAGTAGCCCAGGTACCCCAGGAGCCCCTGGGTAAAAGCGCCAATTCCGATGCTTTTAATGCCAGTTTTGCCCAGCTGCTGAATGATTACTACCAGTTAAAAGACAATTTCATAGCAGAAAACGATACCCTGATCCAGCGTTATGCCCAAAGCATGATCCGCTCCAGCGATAGCCTGAAACTCAGTGAACTGAAAGGCGACAGCTCCATCATCATCACGGCCAAGACCTATACCGATGGTATATCTGCGGAACTGAAAGGGCTGACCGGCGAAAAGAATATCGAAGAACAGCGCAAATCCTTCCAACTGGTAGGGGACCAGCTGTATGACCTGATCCGTACGGTGCAATACGACCGTGCCATTGTATACCACCAGTTCTGTCCCATGGCCTTCAATGATGCCGGAGCCCACTGGCTCAGCAATAACCCCAATATCCGTAACCCCTATTTACCCAAAAAAATGCTGATCTGCGGCGAAGTGAGCGATTCACTGGACTTTAGGAAAAAATAGTTTTTGGTTTTTGGTTTTTGGTTTTTAGTTTATGGTTTGGTTTAATTCCTTGAAGCTTGTGGCTTGCAGCTTGAAGCTGTTTACGCACTACTCACTACTGACTACTCACTCCTCATGCGTTATCTACTGATCCTAAGTTTACTGATTACCCTGCAGGCGTCTGCGCAGGAGAAATATACCCTGAATGGTTATATCCGCGATTCTTTAACCGGGGAATCGCTGATTGGTGCGAGTTTAACGGTGGTGGATGCCGGTAAGGGTATCCAGAGTAATCAATATGGTTTTTATTCCATTACCCTCAATAAGGGTAAATACCAGGTATTGGTTTCTTTTATTGGTTACCAGACCAAACAACTGACGATTGACCTGAGTGGCGACCTGCAGCAGAATATTCTGTTACTGTCCAACGCAGCGGTGATTAATAACGTGACTGTTTTCAGCCGCAGAAGGGAGAACCAGGTGAAATCGGCGCAGATGGGTAAGATTGAACTGAGTATGGCTACAGCCAAAGCCCTGCCGGCCTTCCTGGGGGAAGTAGATCCTTTGAAGACCTTGCAGTTATTACCCGGTGTACGCAATGCAGGAGAGGGCAATGCCGGTTTCTATGTACGCGGCGGCGGACCCGATCAGAACCTGATTTTACTGGATGATGCCGTGGTTTACAATACCGGTCACCTCTTTGGTTTCTTCTCTGTATTCAATGCCGATGCCATTAAGAATGTAACCCTCATCAAAGGCGGTATGCCCGCACAGTATGGCGGCCGTTTGTCTTCGGTGGTGGATGTAGCCATGAAAGAAGGGAATATCAACAAAACTCAGATCGATGCCGGTATCGGGTTGATTGCTTCCCGCTTTTCCATCCAGGGACCCCTGCTCAAAAACAAAGCTTCCTATATTGTTTCGGCCCGCAGAACCTATATTGATCTGCTCACCAAACCTTTTATTTCCAAATCAAGCGAATTCTATGGCTCCGGTTATTATTTCTATGACCTGAATGCTAAAATGAATTACCAGTTCTCGGAGAAAGACAGGCTGTACCTGAGTGGCTATTTTGGTCGTGATAAATTCAAATTCAACAACAGCAAACGTTCATTCCGTACCGAAATACCCTGGGGTAACAGTACGGCAACCCTGCGCTGGAACCATATTTTCAATAAAAAACTGTTCTCCAATACCACTTTGGTGTACAACGATTACCAGTTTGCCCTTACCGGTGCACAGAACGATTTCCAGTTAAACCTCTCTTCCGGTATCCGCGACCTGAATGTGAAAACCGATATTGATTTTTATCCCGCTCCCGAACACAAACTACGCTTCGGTGCGCAGTATACCTTCCATACATTCAAACCCAATGTACTCAACGGTCGTCAGGACAGCGTGGTCTTTACACCCAATAATGCCAATAATAAGTTTGCCAATGAATATGGCATTTATATCCAGGACGATTGGGAGATCGGTAAAAAGATTAAAGTGAATATGGGTTTGCGTTACAGTGTATTCCAGCAGGTGGGTCGTTATACCGCTTACCAGCGCGACGCCAATGGTAATAAAACCGACAGTGTGGTCTATGGCAAGGGACAAACCGTAAGGGCGCAGGGTGGTCTGGAACCACGTTTCACTTTCCGGTATGGTATTGATGAGCAGTCTTCCGTAAAAGCTGCCGTAACGCGCAACCTGCAATACATACACCTGGTGACCAATGCGGGTACCACATTACCCACCGATCTCTGGGTGCCCAGTACGCTGCGGGTGCGGCCACAAACAGGCTGGCAGTATGCTGCCGGTTATTTCCGCAATTTCAATAATGGTATGTGGGAAACCTCGGTTGAATTGTATTACAAAACCATGAACAACCAGATCGAGTACCGCGAAGGGTATACCCCTTCCCTGAAAGATCCGGAAGAGGAATTTGTATTTGGTAAAGGATGGAGTTATGGTGCGGAATTCTTTGTGAACAAAGTACGCGGACGACTCACCGGCTGGGTAGGTTATACCCTCAGCTGGACCTGGCGCCGCTTCCCCGATCTCAATGGCGGCCTCAAATACCCCAGTCGGTACGACCGCAGGCATGATATGTCGGTGGTGGCCACGTATGAGCTCAATAAAAAATGGAAACTGTCAAGCGTATTTGTGTATGGTTCCGGCAGTGCCATGTCGCTCCCCGAACGGTTTTATTTTGTAGGCGGTGTGCTTACGCAGGAGTACAGCAGTATCAATGCTTATCGTATGAAGCCCTATCACCGCCTGGATCTTTCTGCAACCTATACGCCCACCCCGCGTAAAGTGCGGAAGTATCAGTCGAGCTGGGTCTTCAGTCTCTATAACACCTACAGTCGCCTCAATCCCTATTTCATTTATTTTGATCAGGAAGGCGATGCCAATGCAGGAAATCTGCAGGTAAAAGCCAAACAGGTATCCCTCTTCCCGCTGATTCCTTCGGTGACCTGGAATGTGAAGTTGTAAATAGTGAGTGGTGAGCCCGCCTTCGCTGAAGCTGCGGCGGGTGAAGCTGTTGGCTATTGGCCATTGGCTTTTGGCTTTTGGCGCATTGGCGTGTTAGCGCATTGGGTGTTAGGTGTTAGGTATTAGGTGTTAGGTATTAGGTGTTAGGTATTAGGTGTTAGGTATTAGGTGTGAGAGCTTGTCCGCCCCAGGCGGATGTTAGGGCTTACGTAAACTCACTACTGACTACTCACTATTCACTGTCGTCAATCAAAAAATCAAAGATCAAAAATTCAAACATCCACCTTCGCTGAAGCTACGGCGGACAAGTCAAAAATTCAAACATCCGCCTTCGCTGAAGCTTGTGCCACCGATAAAGCTACGGCGACACGCGGTCGGCGGACAAGTCAAAAACCAACCCCGCCTTTGTTGTGTCGCCTGACCAACAAATTCTTATGAAACGGGAATTCATACATTTCTCAATATCTGATATCTGAGATATGACATCTGACATCAAACTTCTCACTACTCACTGTCTTCAATCAAAAAATCAAAGATCAAAAATTCAAACATCTGAGATCTGACATCTGATATCTGACATCAAACCTCTCACTCTTTATACTCAATCACCACTTTCGCGTTCCGTTGTTCGTTGGAGGTGAGGAAGATTTCGTAACGTTTTTTGCCTGCAGTGATAACCATTAAGGCGGTATTGGGTGGGATTTCACCCAGGTTTTCGGCTACCAGGATGAGTTCGTGACGGCTTTCATTATTGTCGCACTTGACTTTAAAACTGAGTGGTGAATAGGAGAGTTTGCCATGACTGATCACGAGTTGGTTGTTGTGATAGAGGGAGACGGTGTCGTTGTCGATGGTGCCGTTGTCGTAGATCTCGATCAGCAGCTGGTGTTCATTGGTATAGATGGTTTTCACCAGGTTGTTTTCCCGTTCCAGCAGCACCCTGGGTACGGGGCCGCGGTTGGGCATGGATTCCTTGCGGGCGGTGGGGATGGTATCTCTTTTTACGTTGCCGGAAGCATCGGGTTTCCAGGTATCGGCGGGTTTTACCGGTGGTGGTGGTGCTACCAGTGGTGCTGCAACAGCTGGTTGTTGTTTGCCTTTGGCAGTGGTGGTGGTTTTGTTAGCCGGGGTATTGGTTGATTGCACCGCTGCATTGCCTGTGGCTGCAGGTTGTTTGCCCGTGGTAGGTTTGGTATCCTTGTTCGGCGCAATGGTTACGCGCTGGGCAGGTTTATTTTTCAGCAGGGGTTTATTGGTAGCGGTATTGTCGCTCCGTGTATTACTGCTGGCAGGCGGCCGTTTGGCTGATACGCTTGCCTGGGATTCAGCTTTTTTACCAGCGTTTAGATCTACGCTGTTTTTATTGCGGTTGGTCTTGCCGGGGGCAATGATTTTACTGAGCTTGAGGGTTTCGGCTTCGGGCCATCTTTTCTTGCGCAGGAATTCTTCCCGGCCGAAATCGGATTCGGGTACTCTTTCCAGGTACACTTTACCGCTGCCGCAATCGGCTTTGCTGTTGGCATTGATGGAGATAAAAGTGCCCTGTAATACTTCCAGGGAGCCTATTTTGGAATACTCCAGGTAACAGGTCATTAAACAGGGTTCACTCCGGTCGCCGATGCGCAGTTCCACCAGTTTGGTTTCTTTGATGATGAGGTTCTTGGTCTGTACGGTATAGATACCCTGCAGACTGGCTTTGCCGTAAAAC
>JAACZQ010000107.1 GCA_009996675.1 Chitinophagaceae bacterium | reverse complement strand
ATTGTTTGATTAGTATGATTATAACCCCCTCTTTCTACAAACCCACAAAAAATCATAGTATTCATGAAATCATCTTAATCATAGTACTGACAAGGGGAAATACTACATAATAAAAATACCCATATCCCCACACGAAAAACTACCTGAAATTTCTGGGAAGTCTTCTCAAACCTTCGATGCTCCCGGTTTTCATTTTTATCCATTCCTGACGTGTAATATTTCCCCATTTCCCGCGACTGATAAAAAAACTTCCTGGAAACTGTAACGAAAAGAATAAACCATCGTTAAGTATTATTAACATAGGTTAACCTGGTTTACCTCCCCGGCCGGTTAATTTTGCCAAAGAAACCACCTGTTATGAAAAAGATCATACGCCTTTCGTTCATTAGCCTGCTGTTCTGCGGATGCAGTTACCAGGGTATTGACCAGGCTTGCCGGGTAGCAGCCAACACCGGAAAATGTTGCCTGCAAATGGGGCGCGCAGCCAATCAGCTGGCTCCCAGGGCGGTTAGCAGCAGTCCGGGTGCCACCGCACCGGCCAGCGCCTTATCCATTTCCCTGCTGGAATGGAGTGAAGATATTTTTGTCTGGTAATCATTTGCCTGCCCTATAAAACTGATCTACACAGTTGACCACGCACCCAGCCTGCGTGGTTTTTTATGCCTTTCCCTGCCCCTGTTTTTCGTACCTTTGCACTCCCCCGTCATAGGGTGGCGGGATAACTATCAATCGAATAAAACAGCCAAAGGATGGAGCTGAGCAAGAACTATATTCCCAATGAAACAGAAGCACGGTGGTATGAACACTGGCTCTACAAAGGTTATTTCAACAGTACGCCCGACGAGCGGGAAGCCTATACCGTGGTCATCCCCCCTCCCAATGTAACCGGGGTGCTGCACATGGGCCATTGCCTGAACAACAGTATCCAGGATATCCTCATTCGCCGTGCCCGTATGCAGGGCAAGAACGCCTGCTGGGTGCCGGGTACCGACCATGCATCTATTGCCACCGAAGCCAAAGTGGTGGCCATGCTGCGGGAAAAAGGCATCACCAAATCATCCCTGAGCCGGGATGAATTCCTGCAATATGCCTGGGAATGGAAGGAAAAATATGGCGGCATCATCTTACAGCAGCTGAAGAAAATGGGTTGCAGTCTCGACTGGAACCGGACTTCCTTCACCATGGACAAGGATTATTACCAGTCTGTGATCAGCGTGTTTATTGATCTCTACAAAAAGGGACATATCTACCGCGGCAAACGCATGATCAACTGGGATGTGAAGGCCAAGACCGCATTGAGTGATGAGGAAGTGATCTATAAAGAGGTTCAAAGCAAACTATATTACCTGCAATACGCCATTGAAGGCAGTACTGAATTTATTACCATTGCCACGGTTCGTCCCGAGACCATTCTTGGTGATACCGCCATTTGTGTGAATCCGGCCGACGAACGCTATAAACACCTGCATGGCAAATATGCCCTGGTACCCCTCATCAACCGCCGCATTCCCATTATTGCGGATGAATATGTGGCCATGGATTTTGGTACCGGCGCTTTGAAAGTGACTCCGGCACACGATATGAACGATTATCAGCTGGGCACCAAATACAACCTGGAGATCATTGATACCATGAACGATGATGGTACCATGAGCGAATCGGCGCAATTGTTTGTTGGACAAGACCGTTTTGAGGTACGCAAACAAATCGTTCCGCAGCTGGAAGCTGCCGGTCACCTCGTAAAAACCGAAGAGTATACCAACCAGGTAGGCTTCAGCGAACGTACCGATGTGGTAGTGGAGCCACGCCTGAGCCTGCAGTGGTGGGTGAGCATGAAAGCCATTGCAACCCCTGCCCTCAAAGCTGTTATGGAAGAACAGGTGCAGTTTCATCCTGCCAAGTTCAAAAACCTCTACCGGCACTGGATGGAAAACATCAAAGACTGGTGTATCAGCCGTCAGCTTTGGTGGGGACACCGTATTCCGGCCTTCTATGCGCCGGATGGCAGTTATGCTGTGGCCGCTACCCGCGAAGAAGCTTTTGCCGAACTCGCTGCCAGTAATCCATCCCTCAGCCTGGATGATATCCGCCAGGACGATGATTGCCTGGATACCTGGTTCTCCAGCTGGCTCTGGCCTTTTGAAGTATTTGGCGGCTTATCCAATCCCGGTAATCCTGAAGTCAACTATTACTACCCCACCAGTACACTGGTAACCGCTCCCGAAATCATCTTCTTCTGGGTAGCGCGTATGATTATGGCGGGTTATGAGTACATGGGTGAGAAACCTTTCAAAAACGTGTATTTCACCGGTATCGTACGCGATAAACAGGGACGTAAAATGAGTAAGAGCCTCGGCAACTCACCCGACCTGCTGGCACTGATTGACCAGTATGGTGCAGACGCCGTACGTTTTGGCATCATGATCGCTTCTCCTGCCGGTAATGATATTCTCTTTGATGAATCGGCGCTGGAACAGGGACGTAATTTCAATAACAAAATGTGGAATGCGCTGAAACTCATCCGCAGCTGGGAAGCCCGTGTGAGCAAAGAAGCACCTGCATCGGCTGATTTTGCGCTGGACTGGTTTGGCAACCGACTGGAGCAAGCCAAGGCAGAAGTAAACGGACTCATGGATCAGTTCCGTTTGAGTGAAGCTTTGAAAGTTTTGTATTCCCTGATCTGGGATGATTTCTGCAGCTGGTACCTGGAATGGGTGAAGCCCGGTTTTGAGCAACCGTTGTCGGAGCCGGTATACCGCAAAACCATTGGTTATTTTGAAGACATGATGCAACTGCTGCATCCCTTCATGCCCTTCATCACCGAAGAAATTTATCACCTCCTGCAGGAACAACATACCGATCTCTGCGTGAAGACATTCAGTCAGGCTGGTGCGGTTGATAAAAACATCCTGGAAGAAGGTGAACTATTGAAACAGGTGATTTCCGCCCTGCGTGATGCCCGCAATAAAAACCAGATCAAACCCAAGGACCCCATCAAACTGCATATTGCCACCCGCAACCAAAGCAGTTATGAAGCCATACAGCATATCCTCTCCAAACAGGTAAACGCCGAAAGCATCACTTTCACCGGCGATACCGTAGCCAATGCCATTGTGGTGGCTGTGGAGAGCGATAAGTTTTACCTGGAAACAGAAAAGCAGCTGGATACGACTGCACTGCGGGCCGAACTGGAGAAAGAACTGGTTTATCAGCAGGGCTTCCTGGAGTCGGTGAGCAAGAAACTGGGCAATGAGCGTTTTGTACAAAATGCCAAACCCGAAGTGGTTGCACTGGAGCAGAAGAAAAAAGCAGATGCCGAGGCGCGTATACGCACCATTGAAGAAAGTCTGAAAAGCCTATAACATGAAGCTGCTGAAAACCGTACTGCTCTCCCTTGTCTTATTCGTTTCCCTTGCCCCTGCACAGGCGCAGGGTGACTGGGAAGTGAATATGCTGCGTGGCATCAACCCGCGTTATCCCAACAGTGGTTTCTGGAAAGGCATTTCCAGTACGGCCAAACCCCTATCAGTAGCCGTACCCGCAGGTTTTCTGCTGGCCGGTTTACTGGAACACAACAATACCCTCAAACAGGATGCATTGGTGATGGGCGGAAGCCTGGTAATTGCTGCCGGTGCCACAGCTATACTCAAGCAAGTGGTAAAACGACAGCGTCCCTGGGTAACCCACAATGATATTTATGCCGATGATATGACCGATGCCGGTTATTCTTTTCCATCCGGACATGCCAGCGTAGCTTTTGCAACGGCAGCTGGTTTAGCCATACGTCATCCCAAATGGTATATTGTGGTACCTGCCTATACCTGGGCTACCGCTGTGGGTTGGTCGAGGATGTACCTGGGTCAGCATTACCCTACCGATATTCTCATGAGTGCCGGAACCGGTATTGGCAGTGCGTATTTATCCAACTGGCTGAATAAAAAACTATTTCCATCCAAACCCAGCCTCAAACCCAAATCATGAGCACCCTTAGTATACGTATAGCCGGTGAAAACGATCGCAGTGCCATTCGTATGATTGCGGAAGGTACCTGGCCAACGGCATACGGACATATTATTTCGGCCGAACAGATTGCCTATATGCTGGACATGATGTACAGTGATGCTTCATTAGCAGAACAGATGCAAAAGGGACATTGCTTTTACCTGGCATTGTTGGATGAAGCACCCATTGGTTTTGCATCTATTTCACAGGAAGGGGAACAATCTTTCAAACTCAACAAACTCTACGTATTACCTACGATCCAAAAAACAGGCGCGGGCCGTTCATTGCTGGATACCGCTATTACCCATGCCAGAGAATCAGATGCCACTACCCTTTTCCTCCAGGTGAACAAACACAATGTGGCGAAAGGGTTTTATGAAAAAATGGGCTTCACCATCCGCGAAGAAATTAAACTGGATATCGGAAACGGATTCTTTATGGATGATTATATTATGGAGCTGGGATTGAGTGAGTAGTGAGTAGTGATTAGTGAATAGTCAGTAGTGCATATTTTAAGCCTTCAGCCATACACTTCGAGCTTCTGGCAAAAGAAAGATCCAACTTCCAACGTCAAACTGAACAAATCTGAGATCTGACCTCTGAAATCCTACATCAAATCAAAAAATCAAAGATCAAAAGATCAAAGATTGCCCTCCTCCCAAATTTTCCCATCAATGATGAATTCACAATGGGGGAATTGGGCCTGCAATAGTTTCATTTTTGGAGGAAGGTTTTCAGGCTGTTCATCGGAAAAGAGCAGCGTCTTCAGTGTATTGAGCTCCTTCAGCTGTAAGAGGCCGTCGATGGTAATCCCGGTAGCTTTTACATGCAGTAGTTCAAGACCGTTTATTTTATCCAGGAAGGGGATTGCATCGTTATCTACTTTATGACAGCTTTTGATCCTCAGTTCCGTTACATATTCCAGTTCCGCCATTCTCCGGATGCTTTCATTGCCTATCTCTGTTTCATTCAGGTCCAGCATACCCACCCCTTTTACTTGCTCCATGATATACAGGAACCCATCATCATCCAATTCAAACAGAGGCCGCAGGTCAATCCGATCGTAATACGGATGCATGCTCTCCGCCAGTTTACCATAGCGACGCTTAAGTTCCTTTGCTTTTTTCCGTTCATATCCCATGAGATAAATATAGTGAAAGTCAAAAGGCAAAAGGCAAAAGTGAGTGTTCTGAGATATGAGCTGCGAGCTATGAGCTTCGAGCTACTAGCTGCTAGCTGCTAGTAAGAGAAACATCCAACTTCCAACTGAACAAATCTGATATCTGATATCTGAGATCTGACATCTGAAATCCTACATCAAATCAAAAAATCAAAGATCAAAAGATCAAACAATGACATGCGTTTCCTTGATGACGCCCATCACAAATACACTCTGCACATGTCCCAGGTTATCGGCCTGACTGAGTTTGTTGACATGAAAATCGTAGTAAGCATCCATGCTTTCGGCCACCACTTTCAGCATAAAATCGAATTCACCGGAGATATTATAACATTCAATCACTTCCTGCATATCCATGATATCGCGGATAAAGCGGGAACCGGCGTTTTTATTGTGCTGCTTGAGTGATACATAACAGATGACCATTAAACCCTTTCTCACTTTGGCATGATTGACCAGGGTGGCATACTGACGGATCACGCCCCGCTCTTCCATACGTTTGATGCGTTCGTGAACAGGTGTGGTACTGAGCAATACCCGGTCGGCTATTTCCTTCACGGTGGCCCGGGCATGCTGCTGCAGGATACGGAGAATGGCCAGGTCCTTTTCATCCAGGTCTGGCGGTATGGTAGTGGATTCCACTTTTTGAGTGCCTTTTGCCATCTGTTTACGCTTTATTATCCTGTAAAATAAGCATAATAATACTATTTTATTCTATTTTTTGCATTTATTTCAGTACTTTATTCTACTGATATAGCTTTGCACTTCACAAAAACACTAATATGTCTACACTTACTTCTTCTATTGATTTCAGCCTGAAAAACAAAGTGGCTGATATCAGCCTGGCCGATTGGGGTCGCAAAGAAATCCGTCTCGCCGAAGCTGAAATGCCCGGTCTGATGGCTATCCGTGAGGAATATGCTGCCAGCCAGCCCCTGAAAGGTGCCCGTATTGCCGGTTGTCTGCACATGACCATCCAGACGGCTGTACTAATTGAAACCCTGGTTGCCCTGGGTGCTGAAGTGAAGTGGAGTTCTTGTAATATCTTCTCTACACAGGATCACGCTGCTGCTGCTATTGCTGCTGCCGGTGTGGGTGTATTTGCCTGGAAGGGACAAACCCTGGAAGAAGCCGACTGGTGTATTGAACAGACCCTGTTCTTTGGTGCGGCCGACCGTCCCCTGAACATGATCCTGGATGATGGTGGTGACCTGACCAATATGGTATTTGATAAATACCCCGAACTGGTTACCAATATCAAAGGTCTGTCTGAAGAAACAACTACCGGTGTTCACCGCCTCTATGAGCGTATGGCCAAAGGCACCCTGCCCATTCCCGCCATCAACGTGAATGACTCTGTTACCAAATCTAAGTTCGATAACAAATACGGTTGCCAGGAATCACTGGTAGATGCGATCCGTCGCGCTACAGATGTAATGATGGCTGGTAAAGTAGCTGTTGTTGGCGGTTATGGTGATGTGGGTAAAGGTTCTGCCTTATCACTGCGTGGTGCCGGTTGTCGTGTAATCGTGACTGAAATCGATCCCATCTGTGCCCTGCAGGCTGCAATGGACGGTTTTGAAGTGAAGCGCATGATTGATGCCGTGAAAGAAGCCGATATCGTTGTAACCGCTTCCGGTTGCCGCGACCTGCTGACAGAAAAACATTTCCGCCTGATGAAGGATAAAGCCATTGTATGTAATATTGGTCACTTCGATATTGAAATCGATATTGCATGGCTGAACAGCAACTATGGTCATACCAAAGACACCATCAAACCACAGGTTGACCTGTACAATATCGATGGTAAAGACATCATCGTACTGGCAGAAGGCCGCCTGGTAAACCTGGGTTGCGCTACCGGTCACCCTTCCTTTGTAATGAGTAACTCATTCTCCAACCAGACACTGGCTCAGATTGAACTGTGGACCAACCACAAGAACTATGAGAACAAAGTGTATGTACTGCCCAAGCACCTGGATGAGAAAGTTGCCCGTTTACACCTGGCGAAAGTAGGTGCCCAACTGGATGAACTGAGTGATGAACAGGCTGAATACCTGGGTATCTCCAAAAACGGTCCGTTCAAACCCGAACACTACCGTTATTAATCTGTATACTTTTTTCTTTTTCATAGAGCCCGGCTTGTCCGGGCTTTTTTTTGATACTTTTTTACCTATTTCTGCTACTTCCTTTCGCTGCTGGCGACAGGCTTTGCTGCCTGTTGCAATATTTGCTACCTTGTTCGCGTAAAATTCTGCTTATTATGATGAAAAAATTGCTTGTCATCACAGGCAGTCTGTGCATGTTGGCCATACAAACCAATGCCCAGATTCCTGCCCGTACTTTCACGGTCATTCCAGCGCCTGTATCTTACACACTCAAGTCGGGGTTCTATACCCTCAAGCCTACCAGTGCCGTTCATGCCACCGGTAATGGTACGGAAAAAGTTGCCGCTATGCTGGCCCGTTCGCTTTCAACACCAACAGGATACCATATCCTGCCTGCTAAAAGCGGCGATATTAAACTACAGTTGCTGGCAAAAAAAGATACTGCGCTGGGTGAAGAAGGTTATCACCTGCAATCTTCCGCCGCCGGCATCACCATCAGTGCCAATACCCCCGCCGGTTTATTTTATGGTTCTCAAACCCTCTTACAACTCTTTCCGAAAGAAATAGAAAGCAAAACAGTGGTAAAAGGACCGTCCTGGCAGGCTTTTGCCATAGACATCAAAGACAAACCCCGTTTTGGCTGGCGTGGATTGATGTTTGACGTGAGCCGTCACTTTTTCACCAAGGCCGAGGTTAAACAGTTCATCGATGATATGGTGAAGTATAAGTTTAATCTGCTGCATTTACACCTCACCGATGACCAGGGCTGGCGGATTGAAATCAAAAGCCTGCCCAAACTCACCGAAGTAGGCGCCTGGCGTCCCCTGCGGGAAGGCAAATGGGCCAATACCCCCGCCCCTGCTCCCGATGAACCCAAAACCTATGGCGGTTTCTACACCCATGAAGATATCCGCGAACTGGTACAATATGCCAAAGACCGTTTTGTTAATATCCTGCCCGAAATAGATATTCCCGGTCACAGTATGGCCATGCTGGCTGCCTACCCCGACCTCTCTGCTACACCCGGTACCCAGTATACGGTGAACGCAGGTGAGAAATTCATGGAATGGCCTCCCAATGCGCACTTTTATGCATTAAAAGACAATAACCTGAGCCCTGCTAATGATAAGGTTTACGAATACCTCGATAAAGTATTCACCGAAGTGGCACAGCTTTTCCCCTTTGAATACATCCATATGGGTGGCGATGAAACCGCCAAGAACCTCTGGGAGAAGAGTGAAGAGATCAAAAACCTGATGCAGCGTGAAAACCTGAAGTCGCTGGACGAGGTACAAAGCTATTTTGTGAAAAAAGTAGAAAAAATCATTTCCTCCAAGGGTAAAAAACTCATGGGCTGGGATGAGATCCTCGAAGGCGGACTGGCTCCGGGCGCTTCTGTCATGAGCTGGAGGGGTATGAAAGGCGGTATTGCCGCCGCCAAGCAGAACCACCAGGTAGTGATGTCACCCACCGATTTTGCCTATCTCGATTATTTCCAGGGCGAACGCAGTATGGAACCACCGGTATATGCCGGCCTGCGCCTGAACAAAGCCTACCAGTTCGATCCCTTGCCTCCGGATGTGGATCCCAAAATGATCCTGGGCGGACAGGGCAACCTCTGGACCGAGCAGTTACAGAATTTCCGCGCCGTACAATATATGTTATGGCCCAGGGCCATGGCTATTGCTGAATCTGTCTGGACGCCCAAAGAGCGAAAGAACTGGAATGGCTTCATCAACCGGGTGGAAGGTCATTTTGGACGTATGGACGCCGCAGGCACCCGCTATGCCAAAACCATGTATGACCCCATTATTGGCGCCAAGTACGATGACAATGGCAACCTGGTACTGGTACTGACCAAGGAATTTGAGGATATGGATATCCATTTCTCCATTGATGAGAGCAATCCCGACCAGTATTACCGCAAATACAGCGAACCCTTTACCCTGCCCAAAGACGTAGCCAATGTAAAAATGGTGAGTTACCGGGATGGTAAACAAGTAGGACGCCAGATTAATATCAGCGTAGAAGAGCTGAAGAAAAGAGCACCGAAGAAATAACAGGCATGATACAGCCAAAAGAGCCCCCTGCGATACGGCAGGGGGCTCTTTTTTTGAAGCAACCGATGAAATTAGGGAAAATTTTCGCCGATACAGTTACCGTTCGTCCAAAACCGTACACCCGGACAGTTATTTTCATCACAGCCAAAGGGCCTTTAGTAATTCTTTAAGAAATCCCCGCAAAGCCTTACCAGCACTGCATTACAGCCCAATATTAACCCTGCTTAACATTGCCGTTAACACCGCTCATACATTCGGCTATCCTGCCGTTGTAACTAATCACAATATCCTTCGTCTACTTATTGTGCGGTTTTACTTTTGACCTATCAAATCAAACAAAAGGAAACAACAAACTTTTTATAACAACATTAATGCAACAAAACATGAAAAAGTTATTCATCCTGACCTTAGCGGTCATCGCCCTCGGAACCAGCGCTTTTGCAGCTGACAACAACAAGAAACTGAGCTTTAAAGGCGCCAGTCACTTTACCTATGCCTTCAATGATGTAAAGGAAGTATCCTGGACCAGCGAAGAAGATAAGTTTGAAAAAGCCAGCTTCGTAAGAGGTGGTGTTCAAACCGATGTATTCTATACACCCCAGGGTGAGCTGATCGGTACCAGCAAGACTTTTGCTTTCGACAAACTGCCTAAAACAGCTTTGTATACCATTACCACCAAGTATACTTATCCTACTTACCAGTTGCAGGAATGCATTGAGTTCGTAAATGCGAATGGTGATGTGAATTATTACCTGTCAATGGATAAAGCAGATGAGAAACTGGTTCTGGAAATCAACAAGTACGGTAATGTAAGCGTCTTCTCTAAAGAGCGAAAATAAACCATACCCTGATCCTGAAAAACCGAAGGGCCCGGCAAAATATTGCCGGGCTTTTTGTTATCCCGTGCTGTTCCCCTTATCCGGTATTTCTTAGGGAAATTTTAGAACTGCAGCTTACCACGAATCCTTATCTTACAAGTCAAATCAGACTTCTGAATGGTGCAGATGCGTTGGCTAAGGGGATATACGATATGGTTGCTTGCCGGATATCTGAGCATGAACCAGGGATTGGCCCAGCAAAACAATCCCCCGGCTAAGGCAGATTCTGTTTTTTTCCTGGCCAATAAAAAGGGACTGCTGGGTAAACTGGGACGCGCAATCTCCACCAATGCCGGTCCGGATATCATTACCGATAACCAGGGAGCCATTAAAAACGAAGCTGTTTTTGCACCCTTCCGCGGTAAACTCATCCGGCAGATCCGGGTTGAAAAAATGGGTTTCCAGGGATCGGTGAATGATACCAGTAACCGCAACCGGCGTTTCCTGAATGATATCAGCGACGCTTTATACACCGGTACCACCAACAAAACCATACTCCGCAACCTTTTTTTTGCAACAGGTGATACTTTGTATCCCTACCTCATGGCCGATAATGAAAGATTCCTGCGCGATTTAAGCTACCTCCAGGATGCCCGAATCATTGCCATACCGGTTGATCATGATTCAGCAGCCGTGGATATTACTGTGGTATGGAAAGACCTCTTCCCTTTTGGCGGCAGTGCCGAACTGAATTCGGCTTCCAGCTTCAACCTGGAAATCAATAATGACAATATCCTGGGTACGGGCGACCGGATTCAGTTTCGTACCCTGTACGACATGGACCGCAAACCGGGCTTCGGCAGCGGGCTGGAATACACCAAAAGAAACCTGGGTGGCAGTTTCCTGAACCTGATGAT
>JAACZQ010000106.1 GCA_009996675.1 Chitinophagaceae bacterium | reverse complement strand
CCAGGCCCCGGCTTTCAACAGCGGCCGCAGAGAAGAAAGAGCCATTTATATGCGGGGAGAATTACCGCTGGTGAGCCCCTATCACTTATGGACCGGTGGTTTTGAACTGGCCAATCACTATACCCAGAACGCCTATATCCGCGACTCATTATATCGATCCGATTTCAAATACCACTACCACCTGCTCGATGGATGGCTGAGCCTTAATATTGGTTCACACAAACAATTAACCCAGAATCTGAAATCCCGTTTCCGGAAATTCCTGGGCATACGTGGCGTATACCGCAACTTTTTAGACGTGCCCGAATTTTACAAAGCACAGTACAATGCCAGCTATTCAGACCTGCGCGCCGTGCTGGGAGCATTCACCATTTTTGAACAGGATTATTACCATACCAATTTTATTTACGGCTTTGGCCGGAATGAAGACGTCCCCGAAGGTTTCAGTTTCTCCTTCATCGGTGGGTGGACCAAACGCAACCTGACTGAACGACCCTATATTGGTTTCGATTACCAGCGGAACTATTTCACCAACAATAAAAATTACGTCAACTACATACTGCGCTTTGGTACCTATTACCGTAATAAACAGTTTGAAGATATCAGTGGCTTAACCAGCATCGAATATTTTACCCGGCTCAGACATCTGGCGGGTACCAAATGGTATACCCGTCATTTTCTCAGTGGCAGTATTACCCAGCAGGTAAGAACTGTTTTGAATGAACCATTGCGACTGGGCAGCATATTCGGTATACCGGAACTCAATCCGGCCAATACCAGGGCATCAACCCGCATCAGCGCCAACTGTGAATCTGTTTTCTACAATACGCATAAAACATTTGGTTTCAGTTTTGCACCTTTTGTGTTTACAAACCTCTCCTACTTAAAATTCATTGGCAGTAGTTTCAGCAAAGGCGATATTTATACCGTTGTGGGTGCCGGCGTACGTACCCGGAACGAAAACCTGGTTTTTGGTACCATGGAATTACGACTGGCCTATTATCCCAGAACAACTGGCTCAATGACTCCCTGGAATATTAGTTTTAACACGGGTTTACAATTCAAATACAATAGCCAGTTATTAAAGCGTCCGGATTTTGTAACAGTTAATTAATATTTCCTACCGGTCATCATTTTTCATATGGGCAGGCAACCATTTTCAGTAATTTTCGTTATCAAAAAAAACATACCATGAAAAAATTATTCTTACTTTCTGCAATGGCAGGATTATTCTTTGCCAGCACTGCCTGCGCACAACAGGATAAATCCAAACGCCCCAGTCCCCCAGCCAAAGCAACCGCTACGCTTGCTGGTGGTGCTGCCGTAACGATTGATTACAGTCAACCCGCACTCAAAGGCCGTACCATTGGAAAAGATGTAGAACCCAATGCCAATAAAGTATGGCGTGCCGGGGCTAATGAAGCAACAGTATTTGAAGTGAGCAAAGATGTAACCGTAGAAGGCAAGGCCCTGAAAGCCGGTAAATATGGCCTGTATATGATTGACAAAGGCAATAACAACTTTACTGTTATTTTCAGCAATAAATGGAATGTATGGGGAACTGTGTACAATGAATCAGATGATGCATTGCGCGTAGATGCCAAAGCCTCACAAGGCAGCAGCTCGGAAGAGCGACTGACCTATACCGTGGGTAATGATGGTAAAGTAACCCTGGCCTGGGGTACTTTGCGCGTGGTATTTCATGTGAAATAAAAGCGGTAAACCAGTATTGAAAAGCCACAATCTTTCGATTGTGGCTTTTTTACGTCCCTCCACATTTAAAGCCCGGGCCGCATATATGCTAAAAAAAACGTATCTTAACAATCCTAACCTATCTCCATGATCAAGACCCTGTCGTATTCCTTAGCGTTTGCATGGTGTTGTCTGGCCACACCGGCTGTTGCGGCAGATTCATTGCAGGATACAGCCTTAAATAAGTTAATTGTTGAACAGGTTTTATTGCAGTACAGATCGCCGCAGGAAACATTGGTTATACTTACGCCAAACAAAAACTGGGATATGATAGCATACCTGGAAAGCCGGAAGGACGTGTTTTCGCTTTTTTACGACTATTTAGCCTCCGCATTCTCATCGGGGACTAAGTCCCTCAAAACAATTGTTTCCCAACAGACTTATACCATCGACAGTTCCATTAACCAGCAATACAAAGGGATTATTTGGCGCGATGGCAGTAAAGCACACACATACACAGACCTGAAAAAACTGAGCACTGACAACAACTGGGCCCCCGTGGTAACCTCACTGCTCATACTGGCGGACCAGGATAAAGGCAAATGCCTCATATACTATCACCAATTTGAAGGCGGGGACGCCATGGCATTCCTGGAACGGAAAAATAACCGTTGGGAATTAATCAAAAGCGAGAATATGACCCTGGAATAAATCCGGCATAACATAACGGATTCAGGTATTCGCGTCACGAACAAAGCAATCAATCAGGCTAACAATATGTGATAAGAAATGCGTTTTGCATAAAATCGCAAAAACCACAACCTTTGCAACCAGATAATTGTTTATACTGATCAAAAGCAATGGTACAAGCCTATAATTTCCTGGCCAGCTGGCAGCTCTTTCCTGAAAAATGTGATTACCAGTTCGGACTGGTACCCAAAAGCGGCAGCTATAGGATAGAGAGCATCCGCAATGGCCATGCACTGGCCATCAGCAGCAATTGGGTGAGCCTGGAAAATGAAGCTTTTTATACCCAGTATGAATTGTTACCCAATGGCGAGTTACAGCCTTTCGATAACCAGGAACTGGCCGATACCGTAGAAGCCAATTTCGATAATGCATCGGCCTTGCGCATCCGGTTTTATAAAACCGAAACACTCATACTGGATGTACTGCACGAAATCATGCCCAATGGCT
>JAACZQ010000105.1 GCA_009996675.1 Chitinophagaceae bacterium | reverse complement strand
CGGTCAAACAGAGCTGGTTTCACCACATAATCAATCACATCCAGGCTATAACTTTCTGCGGCGAACTCGGTATAGGAAGATACGAATATGAATACCGGGGGATTGGACAGGCTTTTAATAAGCCCGATGCCGGAAAGATCGGGCATATCAATGTCGGAAAATACAATATCTACTTTTTCCTGCAGCAATACCTGTGCAGCTTCTGAGCCGGAACTGCAGGTAGCTACAATACGTAATTGGTTAATTTTTGAAAGATGCATTTCCAATGCATCGCGTTCGACGAGGTTATCGTCGGCTATCAGGCAGTTGTACATACAGGGTTAGCAGAATGAAGCTTTAGCGAACTAATCGGCAGTCAAATTAACAAACGCTGATCAACTGACAATTAGTATACAGATATATTTTTTATAGCTATTCCATTCAAAAACAAGCAGATGCATGCATAATGGGCAACAGTCTCTTTTTTACATCTACTGATTCATGGCTTTGATCGACTCTTGAGCCCCTTTGTTCGAATTGGTTTTAAAAGGGGGGGAAGATTGTTGACTTTGGTAGTACAAAACCAAAACCGACTGCTATGCGCACTACACGTAGTTTGTACGGGCTTATTATGCTCGTATTGCTCCTTGCATTTTCAAAAAACACATCGGCTCAGGCTGGCCTTTCTGTTCCTGTTGCGGAAACCGTTTACAAGAACTGGACCATGCTGGCGGAGTCCGATAAACTCCTGGATGTATCCTATCGTATCGTTAAATGTGGAAATGCCCCCCAGCTTCATTTGTCGGTATTCAACGAAAATGTCATGGATCAGGAAACCAAGTTTACCCTGGAAATCAGTTCCGGGGATCAGCATTTTTCCAAATCCTTTACATTTTCAGCGAAAAAATTAACGCTGTACAAAGCCAATTGTAACAGTGATGCTTCTCTGAATGTTTTGAAACTGGACCTGCCCGCCGGGTATGATCCGGAGAATATCAAAATCAAGTTTTCGTTCCAACCCTAATAAACCCTGACCATGAAAAAACTTCTATGCAGCCTGGTGGCTGTCTTATTCATTTGTGCCGGTCTGATGGCACAGTGTATAAGGCCAGTCATCAACTCCTTCTCGCCCAACACAGGCTATATTGGCAGTACGGTAACCATTTCCGGCGCCAATTTTGATCCTGTTGCGGCTAATAACCAGGTTTTTTTCGGTGCCGTACAGGCCACTGTACAAAGTGCATCGTTCAGTAGCCTGGTTGTTACCGTACCCACTGGTGCCACTTATGCACCCATTTCTGTTCGCAACAGTTGCGGATTGATCAGTACATCAACCCTTTCGTTCAATGGTATCTTCTGTACCACGAACATTACCAACACCACATTCAGTACCGTGAATTACAGTATGAATGTGAGCGGTGGTTACCAGATGTTGTCGCAGGACATGGACCTGGATGGTAAACCCGACCTGCTGGTTTGCGGATTTACCAACAATGCCATTTCTATCTGCCGCAACCTCAGTACCCCTGGTGTATTCAATTTTGCCCCCAAATTCGACATCGCTTTCAGTGGTGCTACGCGTTGTATTGCACCAGCTGATTATGATGGTGATGGTAAGATTGACCTGGCCGTGGTTGATAATGGTATCAATGGTGTGAAAGTGTACCGCAATACCAGTGTCCCCGGTTCATTAAGCTTTACCGGACCCTTTCAGTTAAGCGGTATTGGTGGTTACCAGTGCGCAGCCGGTGACCTGAACAACGATGGTAAGATTGACCTGGTAGTAGGAGATGGGAACTCTGTAAAGACTTTCCTGAATACATCTACTGCCGGTAATATCAGTTTTACCGCAAATACAGTTGCCAACAACAACGGATTCCCTACCGGACTGGTTGTTGCTGATATTGATGGCGATGGTGTTAAAGATATCGGAACTACCTGTGGTGGTAATGATATGGCCACAGCCTTACGCAATACAACCACTCCCGGCAGCACCACTTTCTCATTCGCCAATGTTCAGACCTTCTCAACAGGAGGCTCTTACCCCTATCGCTTGTTTGTGGGTGATTTTGATAAGGATGGCAAGATTGATTATGCTACCTGTAACTTCAACTCAGCCAGTACCGGCGTATTACGCAATACGTCAACAATCGGTAATATCTCTTTTAACGCACCAGTGGTAATCTCAAGCCCTTCATCCAACTATCGTATTGGTGTGGGTGATGCTGATGGTGACGGTAAAGTAGATATCGTAACCAAGTCGAGTGGTGAAAACCTGTTCTCTGTTTACCGTAATACCAGTTCCGGACCCGGTAATATATCTTTTGCCGCCCGCAACGATTATCCCGGTCAGGCAGAAGTAAGTGGTATTGTTATCGCTGATCTGGATGGTAACTATACACCTGATATTGCAACCAGTGGTACTTCTTACAATACACTGCGTATTCACAGCAATAGCAGTACTGTTACAGATAATACACCACCTACAGCCATCTGTAAAAACATAATTGTGCCATTGGATCCTACCGGAAATGCAACCATTACGGCTGCCATGGTGGATAATGGCTCCAGTGATGCCTGTGGTATTCAATCACTTGCCATCAACAAAACCAGTTTCACCTGCGCCAACCTGGGTGCTAATACGGTGGTACTGACTGTTACCGATCGTGCCGGTAACGTATCTACCTGTTCTGCCACGGTTACCATTGTGCCTGCTGCTATTATTGTAGCCGGACAAGCTACGGTATGCCAGGGTCAGACGGTAACATTGAATGCCAACCTCGGCGATTCTTACCAGTGGTTTAAAGACGGACAGCCCATTAATGGTGCTACCAACCGCCAATATATCGCTACCGTTACCGGTAGTTATACTGTTTCCGTAACCAATGCAGGTGGTTGTTCCGGTACTTCATTGCCTACACAGGTAACGGTGAGCGCCGTACCTGTGGTGAATACTGTTTTATCCGGCAGCACCAATCTTTGCCAGGGTAATACAGTTGATATAACAGCAACAGCCGGTGCTGCTTATCTGTGGAGCAATGGCCTTACCACACAAACCATTACCGTGGGTGCAGCCGGTAACTATTCTGTTACCGTATACGATGCCAATGGATGCTCTGCAACTTCTGCACCGGTAAGCGTAACCGTTCGCTCCGGCGCTTTACCCACCGCAAGCATCAGTACCAGTGGTACTACATCTATATGTGATGGTCAGACCGTGACTTTAACTGCCAGTGGTGGTGTAACTTATCTCTGGAGTAACGGTTCTACCAATCAAAGCATTACTGTTGGAACTGCGGATACTTACACCGTGAAAGCTTTCAATGCCCAGGAATGTTTTGCCGTATCAAGCCCGGTTACTGTTTCAGTGAAACCAGCACCCTCGGTAAATGCAGGTCAGGATGTAGTTACCTGTAACCAGCCTGTACAACTCAATGCAGTTGGTAATCCCAATGGTGCTCCGGTAACACCGGTTGTAAACCGCGTATGTTTATTTGATGCACCCGGCGGAGCTGCCTGTACCTTTACCCAGAGCTTGTGTAACGATGGCTACCAGTTCCTCACGAACAGTTCATTCAGCCAGGTTATTAACGCTGCTTCTCCGGTACAGTTGAAATTCCTGATGTATTATACACCTTGTACCAATAGTACAACTTATACATTCCGTGTGAATGGTCAGGTCGTAGGTAGTTATTCTGAAACCCTGCAAACCTGTACCTGTGAACCCGGAAGTCAGGGTCAGTATCCCAAAGAGTTTGTATTCACACCAGCCCAGTTCGGTTCTATGTGGGTGAGTGGTAACAATACACTTACCGTAGATGTGGTATCCACCAATTCTGGTGTAGCCATGGCCGGTATTGTGGCGGAAGTGAGTACAAAAGGGGAAAGCTATAGCTGGTCACCAGCAACCGGACTGAGCAATGCTACTATTGCTAATCCGCTGGCTACCCCGGCAGCTACACAAGTGTATACCGTAACGTATACCACTGGTAATGGCTGTTCTGCCACCGATCAGGTTCAGGTAACCGTTCGTTGCAATACAGCACCTGTTGCAGCTTGTAAGCCACTTACATTGAGCGCCGGTGCCAATTGTAAAGCCACTGCTGCCGCGGCTGACTTCAATAACGGTTCTTCTGATGCCGATAACGATCCGATTACGTTTAGTGTATTCCCGGCTGGTCCGTATGCAGTAGGTGTAACCAATGTTACGTTTACGGTAACAGACAGCAAAGGGGAATCAAGCACTTGTACAACAACTGTTACAGTAGTAGATGATACCAAGCCCAGCCTGGCAAATCCAACTGCTATACAGGTATCCAATGATGCCGGTCTCTGTACTGCCCTGGTGAATATCAGTACTCCTCAAGCTTCTGATAATTGCGGTGTGCAGTCGGTTAGTGGTGTACGCAGCGACGGACAGGCACTGAATAGTCCCTTCCCCGTAGGTGTTACCACCATTACCTGGACGGCAACCGATATTCATAACAATACCACATCGGTTACCCAAACCGTAACCGTTAGCGATAACGAGAACCCAACCATAGAGCAGCCATCGGCCATCAGCCTGGCGAATGATGCCGGTCAGTGTTATGCTACACTGATTGCTAATGCTCCTGCTACAGCGGATAATTGTGGTGTACAGGGAGTTGCAGGCGTTCGCAGCGATGGACGTCCGTTAAACAGCGGTTATCCTGTTGGAACAACCATTATTACCTGGACAGTTACGGATATTCATGCCAATACTGCTTCGGTAATACAAACTGTAACAGTAACCGATAACGAGAAACCAGGCATTCAACAGCCTGCTGGTATCAATGCAACCAATGATGCCGGTCAGTGTTACGCTACGCTGAATCCCGCAGCACCTGCTGCTTCCGATAATTGCGGCGTACAGGGTGTAGCCGGTGTTCGTAACGACGGACGCCAGCTGAGCGACAACTATCCTGTTGGTGTTACCACTATTACCTGGACTGCTACGGATATTCACGGCAATACGTATCAGGTAACACAGGTAGTTACGGTATCCGATACCGAGAAGCCTGCTATTACTTGTGCGGCCAATCAGACCTTCTGTGCCAACACAGGTGGTAATACACAGTATACCGTTCCTGCACTGCAGCAGCTGGATAATTGCGGTATTCAAAGCACCAGCTATGTGATCACCGGAGCAACCAGCAGATCCGGCAATGGTACCAATGCCAGCGGAACTTTTAATGTGGGTGTATCTACTGTAACCTTTACCGTTACAGATATCCATGGCAACAGTTCAACCTGCAGCTTTACGGTAACCGTGCAGCCGCTGCCAGTAGCAAGTATTACGGCAACTGATGCCAATGCATTCTGTAATATCCTTACCCTTACCGGCAACAGTACCCTCAGTGGTCCTTATGGTTATGCCTGGAAACGTAATGGCAATCCCGTTGCTGCTACCCAGCAGCTGGAGTTGGGATTAACCAACCCCGATGGCGCCTACCAGTTATTTGTAACTGATGGTAACGGATGTACGAGTGAATTCCCGGCTACTTATCAGTACCTGTCACAAAACCTGGTAAGTAACTATACCATCCTTGGATATAAGGAAGTTAAACTCGGTCAATACAATAAGGTAGAAACCGGTAGCGTAGGTGTTATGACTGCACGCGGTGAGGCTGATTTTGAGAAATATAGTTCAGTGAATGGAGCTGGTTCATTTGTAAAAGCGCCACGGATTGATAAGGATGCGAAGGGTGTTGAAATCCTGAACAGCATCACGGGGGTGGCTACGGTTACATTACCAACCATGCAGTTGAATACCACCAATCCCAAATCGCTTCAGAATGTTACCGTGTCTTCGGGCGCTACCCTGAATGGTAACTATAACAATGTGACCATTAAGAAAGGCATCAGTGCGGTATTGGGTGGAACCATCTTTGGCAGCATTAAGCTGGAAGAGGGCGCCAGTGTGAGATTTACAGCAACTGTTATTAATATGGCAGACCTGAAAATTGAGCGCGGACCTAAGAACGGCGGATACAGCTATATCCGTTTCGCACCGGGAACCAGCGTAAGGGTTAGTCGCAGTGTAACCATCGGTAACGATGTGATTGTGAACCCCGACGGTTATAAAGTGACTTTCTACCTGGGAGATGAGAAATGTGATGAAGAGAAATTCCATGTGAAAGGAGATGATACCCGTGTGACAGTTAATATTTATATCCCATCCGGTAAACTCAAAGTAACCGGCGGTAATTACGGGGATGATAAAAAATGCAGTCATAAGGCTCACAGTGCCAAGGATTGTGATCATAAGGGTCATGGTCACCACGACTGCGATCACCAGAGTCACAGCCAAACCGATTGTGGTGATGATGTGCGTATGACGGGATTGTTCATTGCAGATGAGGTAGAAAGTGAGGGTAAGAACGTTATCTGGAACAGTTTCGATTGTAAGGCACCTGCCACCGTAGCGGTAGCACAGGCCGGTACCGGCAATACAGCTGCAGCATTTGTTGAAGGAACCAAACAGGTAACTCCTGTTGAGACAGATCTTGCAGTAACCGTATTACCGAACCCCAGTGCGGGTCATTTTACACTGAAAATTCAGAGTCGCCATACTGCCGCTGTCCAGTTACGCATTACCGATGCAGCTGGCCGGATTGTGGAGAGCAAGGCAAATCTGAACCCCAATAGTACCGTACAGGTAGGTGCAGGGTACCAGGCTGGTACTTATTATGCCCAGGCCATACAGGGAACAAGGGTGAAGACGGTTACGCTTATCAAAATACAATAAGCGGGAATCTTGATTTTTTAAATGGGAAAGGAGGCTGCCAGGAGGCAGCCTCCTTTGTTTTGGCCGGGTCTGGGTTAAAAAAGCCATGAAATACGGCTGTTTCAACGTAATTTTGCCGCCTGAAAACAGGAGTAAGCAATGATCAGCGCTAAAAATATCACCCTTGCCTATGGTAAAAGGGTATTGTTCGATGAGGTAAATATCAATTTCCAGAAAGGAAACTGTTATGGTGTTATTGGTGCCAATGGGGCCGGTAAATCCACTTTCCTTAAAATTCTCAGCGGCGAAATTGAGCCCAATAAGGGAACCGTGGAAATCACCCCGGGTGAGCGTATGTCTTTCCTGAAACAGAACCAGTTTGAGTTTGATGAGTGTACGGTACTGAATACCGTACTCATGGGCCATAAGAAAATGTGGGATGTGATGCACGAGCGCGAATTGATTTATGCCAAAGCCGATTTTTCGGAAGAAGATGGTATCCGCGCAGGTGAACTGGAAGCCGAATTCGGGGAAATGGGCGGATATACCGCTGAAAGCGATGCCGCAACCCTGCTGAGCAGCCTGGGTATCAAAGACGATATGCACCCCAGCCTCATGAAAGATATCCCTTCCAACATGAAAGTGCGGGTACTCCTGGCACAGGCATTGTTTGGTAACCCGGATATCCTGTTGCTGGATGAACCGACCAACGGTCTGGATATTGAAACCATCGGCTGGCTTGAGAACTTCCTGGCCGATTATGAGAATATTGTACTCGTAGTGAGCCACGACCGTCACTTTCTGGATACCGTATGTACCCACGTGGCTGATGTGGACCGCTCCAAGATCAAAGTATTTACAGGTAACTATACATTCTGGTATGAGTCATCACAACTGATGAGCCGCCAGATCAACGACAAGAACAAAAAAGTAGAAGAGAAGCGTCAGGCATTACTGGATTTCATTGCGCGATTCTCAGCGAATGCTTCCAAGAGCAAGCAGGCTACTTCTCGTAAAAAAGCCCTGGAGAAATTAACGATTGAAGAGATAGAACCTTCCAACCGTAAATATCCCGGCATCATCTTCCAGCCACTGCGTGAAGTGGGTAATCAGATCCTGAATGTAGAGAACCTGCAAAAATCAGTGGATGGCCGGGTACTGTTCGATAAAGCCTCTTTCAGCGTGAATAAAGGCGAAAAGATTGCATTCCTCAGCCGTGACCCCCTGGCTGTGACCAGTTTCTTTGAAATCATCAATGAAAACATGCAGGCCGATGGCGGTAAATATGAGTGGGGTACCACCATTACCAAAGCCTACCTGCCCCTGGAAAACAGTGAGTTTTTCAAAGAGGGACTGAACCTGATGGACTGGCTGCGTCAGTTTGTGCCGGCACATGTTACCGATGCCGATGAGCCCTTTATCCGTGGTTTCCTGGGTAAAATGCTCTTCAGTGGTGATGATATCATGAAAAAGACCAATGTTCTCAGCGGAGGGGAAAAAGTGCGTTGTATGGTAAGCCGTATGATGCTGCAGAACCCCAACCTGGTAACGCTTGACCAACCCACCAACCACCTCGATCTGGAAAGTATCCAGAGCTTCAACGAAGGCTGTATTGCTTTTCCCGGTGTGGTATTGCTCACATCGCATGACCATACATTCATGCAAACCGTTGCCAACCGAATCATTGAATTAACCCCCAAGGGTATCATTGATCGTTTGATGACATTTGATGAATACATGGAAGACAAACGCGTGAAGGAACTGCGGGAAGAAATGTATGCCTGATCATTTGCGTGAAGCGGGGTATATTTGAGGGAGATACTCTATATCCCGCATCACTATGAATAGGTTTAGTTTTACCGAATACCTCACTTCCAATGCAGGGCTGGATGCTTCACTGGTATCATCCCTGGTATCCAGCTGTCAGACCAAACAATACAAAAGTGGTGATTACCTGCTGCGCGAAGGGGAGCGTTCCCTGCATTCTTTTTTCATAGAAAAAGGGCTTGCCAAAATGTATGGGATCGATAGCCGCGGTAAGGAACATATATTACAATTTGCACCCGAAGGCTGGTTTGTGGCCGACCGGGAAAGCGCTTATTTTCAAAAACCTGCTACCTGTTTTATCCAGGCCATAGAAGATACCAGTGTATTGCTGATTGATGAAGCACATATACTGGAAATGGCCAGGGCCAACCCCGGTTTCCTGGAATTCAATAATAAACTGCTGCATAACCATATCCGACACCTCAATAACCGCATCTATCAGTTACTCAGCGCTACCGCAGAAGAACGATACCTGAGTTTCATTAAAACCTATCCGGATATACTCCTGCGTGTTCCGCAGATTATGGTGGCTTCCTACCTGGGAATTACCCCCGAAAGCCTGAGCCGTGTTCGGAAAGACCTGGCCGGGAAACACGCCGCCAGATAGGTTCTTACCATACATCAATGCCGGAGCCTCCGCACCACTGCTATTTTTGTGTACTAAAACAGTGGTATATGTCAACTAAAAAAATAGAAAGGCTGATTCAGCCCTCCGGAACACATTTTGTAGGCGATGGCTTTCGGGTACACAATATCATACCGGGTAGCGAAGGATTGAGTATGGAAAGGATGAGTCCGTTTATCATGCTCGACTATAATGCACCCTATTATTTTTCACCCAGTGAAACACCCAGGGGGGTAGGCGTACACCCGCACCGTGGTTTTGAAACCGTGACCATTGCTTACCAGGGTAAAGTGGAACACCACGACAGCAGCGGTGGTGGTGGTGTAATTGCAGAGGGAGATGTACAATGGATGACAGCAGCTTCCGGTGTTTTACACAAAGAATTTCATGAAGAGGCCTGGAGTAAAAAAGGAGGCATTTTTCAGATGGTGCAATTATGGGTAAACCTGCCGGCAAAAGATAAAATGTCGAAACCCAAATACCAGGCACTCACCAATAAAAATATCGGTAAAGTAGTATTGGCCGATCAGGAGAGTATGGTTGAAGTTATTGCCGGCCAGTATGCAGGTGTAACGGGTGCCGCAGAAACTTTTACGCCCATACACTTGCTGAATGTAAAGCTCAAAAAAGGAATGCAGGCCAATTTCAGTTTTCCTGCCGCTTATAATACCGCAGCACTGGTGCTGGAAGGAACAGTTGCAGTTAACGGGACTGCGGTACCAACCAATGGCTTTGTATTATTTGAAAATCGGGGTGAGGATTTTGATGTGGAAGCTACAGCAGACGCCGTGGTATTGGTCCTGAGTGGTGAACCCATTAACGAACCCATTGCCGCCCACGGACCTTTTGTCATGAATACCCGCGAAGAACTGCTGCAGGCATTCAATGATTATAATGAAGGAAAATTCGGATATTTAGAAGACTGATACGATGGAAAACAATTTCAATGATATCCCTTTACTGAATGATGCAGCCCGAAAGCAGTTTTCCATTCAGGTAAACGGTTATACTGCTTATGTGGAATACGAAGTCATGGGCGATCAGATTGCCCTGGTACATACCGAAGCAGATGCTGCTTTAAAAGGAACCGGTGCCGCGGGGGCATTGATCGAAAAAGTACTGCAGTATATCCGGCAGAATCATCAAACCGTAGCGCCTTATTGTCCCTTTGCTTTTGCTTATATCAAGAAGCATCCGGAATGGAAGTCCCTGGTTGATGCATCATTTCCCGGAATAAATCAATTATAGTATTTGAGCCATAACCCAGGCCGGTTGCCGTATGATGCTGTAACCGGCTTTGTGTGTTGTTGACACATACGCCGAATCAAAAGCACCCTGTATCCGTTCCTCCTGCTTGCATATCGGTAGGAGTGCAGTTGGAGAGCAACTTCCCGCAAAACACTTATCTTAGGCGACTTAAAAACCAGACTGTCGCATGAAAAAACTATTGCTTGTTTGCCTGGTACTGGTATCCGGTTGGATACAGGCCCAGGATCTGAACTATTACCTACCGAAGAATGTAAGTTACAATGCAGCCATTCCCACACCGGCATCCGTTATCGGACATGAAGTGGGAGAGTGGCATGTTACACATGACCGCCTCGTACAGTATATGAAAGCGGTGGATGCTGCATCAGATCGTGTGATCATGAAACCACTGGGTACCACTTATGAAGGACGCCAGCAACTGGTATTGATCATCACGTCTCCCAAAAACCAGCAAAACCTCGAGCAGATCCGTCAGCAGCATGTGCAACTCACCGATGCCAATGCTTCTGCTGGTTTGAATATCAATGATATGCCCGCGGTGGTTTGGATCGGACACAGCATCCACGGTAATGAAAGCAGTGGTGCCAATGCTTCGTTGCTGACCACTTATTACCTGGCTGCGGCACAGGGACCGGCCATTGATGAACTGCTGGATAAAACCGTAATCCTGGTGGATCCTTCATTCAATCCCGACGGTTTAAATCGTTTTGCATCCTGGGTGAATATGCATAAGAGCCAGACACTGGTATCGGATCCCAATGCCCGTGAATACAATGAAGTATGGCCTGGCGGACGTTTCAATCACTACTGGTTTGACCTGAACCGCGACTGGCTGCCTGCACAGCACAAAGAAAGTCAGAACCGACTGGCTATGTTCCATGCCTGGAAACCCAATATCCTCACCGATCACCATGAAATGGGCAGCAATTCCAGCTTCTTCTTTCAGCCAGGTGTACCTTCCCGTGTGAATCCGAACACGCCTCAGCGTAACCAGGATCTTACAGCTGCGATCGGTAATTTCCATGCCAAGTTCCTCGATAGTATCGGCTCTTTGTATTTCACCAAAGAAGGGTACGATGATTTTTATTATGGCAAAGGATCTACCTATCCCGATATCAATGGCGCTGTTGGTATTTTGTTTGAACAGGCCAGCAGCCGCGGCCATGCCCAGGATACAGAGAATGGATTATTAACCTTCCCCTTCACCATACGTAACCAGTTTACTACGGCATTATCTACTTTGGAAGCAGCCCGTAACCTGCGGAAAGACCTGTTAACATTCCAGCGCGATTTCTTCCGTGATGTAGACAAAGAAGCGGCAGCCAATCCGGTAAAAGCCATGATAGTGGGAGATCAGTTCGATAAAACCAAAACACAGATATTCCTGCAGATGCTGCTGCGTCACCAGGTAGATATTTTTCAGCTGAAAAAAGAAACAACAGAGAACGGAAAAACATTCCGTCCCGGTAGCGCTTATGTAATACCCCTGCAGCAGAAACAGTACAAGATTATCAAGACTGTCTTTGAAAAAACGTTCTCGTATAAAGACAGCCTGTTTTATGATGTAACGGCATGGACTATGCCCCTGGCATTTGGTTTACCCTATGCCGAGATCAAAACACCGGCGGGTGACCTGATGGGCGATCGCTTAACTGCAGTGCCGGAGAATAAACCCCAGGCCAGAATGGTGTCCAATGCCTATGCTTATGCCTTCCGCTGGGATGATTTCAATGCCCCCAAATTGCTGTTCCAGTTACAGCGCAAAGGTGTTCGGGCCAAAGTGGCTACCCAGCAGTTTGTGGCCAACCTGAACGGTAAAAACGAATCATTTGGTTATGGAACCATTATGATACCGGTAGCGGGCCAGTCGCTTTCCGAGTCCGCCCTTGCACAATTGCTGCAGCAGAGCGGTACGGAGCAGGGCGTGGAAATATTTGCCCTGCCTACGGGTTTATCTGCCGGGGGAATTGACCTGGGTAGTGCCAGTTTCAACAATGTAAAACAACCCCGTATCATGATGTTTGGCGGTACCGGTACCAGTGCCCCGGATGTAGGGGAGATCTGGCATTTACTGGATATCCGTATGCAGATGCCGGTTAGTATTGTGGATGTGGAGCGTTTCGGGTCGATCAATGCGGATAAATACAATGTGATCATCATGCCTTCAGGTTCCTACAATAACCTCAGCAAAGCGGCACAGGATAAGCTGAAGGACTGGATCAGTGGCGGCGGTACCCTGGTGGCTACGGAAGATGCGACCAAATGGCTGGCCAATAATGGCTTTACCAAAGTGTTGTTCCGTTCAACCGAAGAGAAGCGCGATACCACCCTGCAACTGCCTTATTACCTGCGTATGGACGAAATGCGGGCCAAGGAAATGGCCGGTTCCCTGTTTGAGGCCAAGCTGGACCTTACACACCCATTGGCTTATGGCTACCGGGAGCCTTCGGTGAGCATATTCAAGTCCAATACCCTGTTCATGGATCAGAATAATAACCCATACGATTCACCGGTAATGTATACCGAGGAACCCCTGCAAAGCGGTTACCTGTATCGCGGGTACAAAAACACCATGAAAAACAGTGCAGCCGTGAATATTGATGCGGTAGGCCGGGGTAAAGTGGTATCCATGGTTGATAACCTGAATTTCAGGGCATTCTGGCTGGGAACCACCCGGATGTTTATGAATGCTATTTATTTTGGAGATATAATTCGCTTGTAAATCATTTATTTATAATTAGTAAACAAATAACCAGGGGCTGATTACCCCGGGACGGCAGAGGGGTGATGTGGATAATTGCGTAATTTTGGGATTACCAAAAGCAGTTTATCCGGGAATTGTGAACAAATAATTTAAAAAAAGGCAATTTGGTATGGAGATTTCGCAGCATTTCACTACCTTTGCCGTCCCGAAAAAATTTGAGTCATGGCAAGAGTATGTCAGGTTACTGGTAAAAAGCCCATTGTTGGACACAGCGTGTCTCACTCCAACATTAAAACCAAGCGTCGTTTCTTACCCAATTTGCAGAAAAAGCGTTTCTTTTTTGCTGAAGAAGATCGTTGGGTAACCCTTAAGATATCTACAGATGCGCTGAGAACCATCAATAAAAATGGTTTGGCTGCTGTGATTAAGGAAATGAGAGCCCAGGGAGCTAAAATCTAATTCAACAACAACGAAAACTACCTAATACAATGGCAAAGAAAGGTAACAGGGTACAGGTAATTCTGGAATGTACAGAGCATAAGACCAGCGGTCAGCCCGGTACAAGCCGTTATATCACTACCAAAAACAAAAAGAACACTCCCGAGCGTGTGGAGTTAAAGAAGTATAACCCCATTCTGAAAAAAGTAACTGTTCATAAAGAAATTAAATAATCATGGCAAAAGCAGCTTCCAAAAACGCGAAAGTAAAAGACCAGAAAGCAGCCGCTGAAGCTAAAAACTGGACTAAAGTAATCAAGGCCGTTCGCAGTCCCAAGACTGGTGCCTACACTTTCAAAGAAGCGATTGTGCACAAAGACAAGGTGAAGGATTATCTGTCTGAGAAATAATGCCTGATCGT
>JAACZQ010000104.1 GCA_009996675.1 Chitinophagaceae bacterium | reverse complement strand
ATAAAACTACTCACTGTCCTCAATCAAAAAATCAAAGATCAAAAATTCAAACTTCTGACACAGACCTTAGACGGACCGCACACGGAGCGCTGATTCATCGGTTGTTCATCGGTTGTGTACGATGAATTATCGGTAAAAAGCGTTGTGAGATACCGGAACCTCCTTAGTATCATAGGCTTACAGTATGGGAATGGTGGGGGGATGATCGGGAGAAACACGTAGGGTTGATAGGGGAACAGTATGGGATCATCGGACCGGCATCGGACTTGTAACGGACTTGTATCGGACTTGATACGGACAAGTAATCTTTAAATTCAATTAAAATTTAATGCGTTTTTGTGTCTTGTACTGAAATGGCTTTGGGGCGGCTATTGGGAGGCTCGGAGAGCGTGATTTGTACAAAACAAGGGCGTATTAAGCGGCAACTATCGCCTGACAGTTCACTGCGTATGTACCGCAGTGGGTTACTATATTTTTGTGCGATGTCATTTCGTAAACAATGTTGGTTGTATCTCAGTTGCCGGCTTTAAGGAGTTGGTGATTCAAGCATAAAGGAGGGATAATATGACTAAAACGATCAAGATAACCGATGACTTATTGCTGTCGAAAATACTGGATCTGCGGGGACAAAAAGTAATGATCGACCGGGATATGGCGGAGCTGTACGGGGTGCCGACCAAGCGGTTGAATGAGCAGGTGAAACGCAACCTGAAAAGGTTCCCTGCGGATTTTATGTTCCAGTTAACGGAGGAGGAGAAAGGAAAGGTGGTCGCAAATTGCGACCACCTGCAAAACCTGAAATACTCGGCGAGTTTGCCGTATGCGTTCACGGAGCATGGGGCGGTGATGCTGGCCAGTGTATTGAACAGTGAAAGGGCGATAGCAGTAAATGTGCGTATCGTAAAGCTGTTCAACGCCATGCGGGAGGTATTGCGAACCAACCAGGGGTTATTGTTAAAACTGGAGCAAATAGATAAGCACCTGAAGGCACAGGGGCATACCATTCAACAGCATAATGAAGAGATTGGTGTGTTGTTTGAGTTGATAGATGAACTGCGCAAGGCGCATGAGCAACCACCGGTACGTAATCCGATTGGCTTTAAGCCACAACCGTTCCAAAAATAGCAGGGATCTTGATCGCAATACTTCCTTTCTCCGCGGGGTTTCCTGAGGCAGGACGGGACCCTGCGTGTGGCACAACTTGGGTATGCGATTTGCTTAAGTTGTACTTTATTCGAAATGGAAATGTTGGATAAGCCATGTATTGGCTAACTTTCCTAAGCGCAAGAGCCCGCAACGTCCCCTCGCGGGAGACGATGCGGGGACTCTGCGGAAAAGGGAACTTCCCATTTATCCAATATCCCAATCAACTAACCAACAAAACCTAAATCATGCGCATCCTTTATCTTACCTGCTGCTGCCTCGTGCTGTTATCCTGTTCCGGTAACCAACCCCAATCAAATACCCAAAAACTCCCACTGGCCGGTACCTGGAAACTGATCAGTGGTACCCTGATTGAAAAAGGGGATACGGTGGTGACCGATTATACGAAGGGATTATCTTTTATTAAAATCATTAATGATACCCATTTTTCTTTCCTGCTGCATGACCTTGCGCAGGGTAAAGACAGCGCCGCAGTATTCAGTGCCGGAGGGGGCAGGTATACGCTTCGTGACAGTTCCTATACCGAAAGCCTGGAATACTGCAGCGACCGCAAATGGGAGGGGCAGGAATTTCATTTTACCATTACCATCCAGAACGACACACTGATACAGCAGGGTATTGAAAAGATTGATAGCATTGGTGTGAACAGGTTGAATATAGAACGATACGTTCGTTTGCAGACCAAGCAATAGTTATCAACGGCTTTATTTACGTACAAACCAGACCGGCTCCCTTGTATCCAGCCCATAACGACTGATTGTTTCCTGGTCTGGCATTTCGCGGGTGAGGGTGAAGCCGGCCTGTTCTAAGCGGTGGCCATAATCCAGTCCATAGATGCGCACATGGTCGCGCTGACCAAAAACGCGGATGCGGTCGCGGGCACTGGTAACGGAAGGGTCTTCCAAAGTCTGTTCCAGGATGGGTGAATAGGGAACCTGCAGTATGGCCCAGCCACCCGGTTTCAATACCCGGTATAATTCCCGCATAGCCTGCAGGTCATCCGGTATATGTTCCAGTACATGGTTGCAGATAATGGCATCGAAATATCCGTTGGGGAAATCAATCTTTGTGATATCCATGGTAAGACGGGCGAGCGGGCTGTTGAGGTCTGCCGAATAATAATCGGTTGATTGTTGCTGCAACAGCTTTTGCAGACTTTTCTCCGGAGCTATGTGTAGAAGCTTCATACCGGCATGCAGCAATGCCCGTTGCTCGAGGAACAGGTATACCAGCCTTTCTCTTTCCAGCGAACCACACCAGGCACATTCTGCGTTCAGCCGGTAGCCACCACCGACCATTTGCATTTCAGCAAGAATGGGATAGGGATGTCCGTGTGCTAAAAAACGACGAAAACGATGTTTGCAACAGGGACAAGTCACTTCGTTGCCCCTGGAGATCAATCGGTGCAGATACCCGCGGGAACGATTGTACACATCTCCCAGGATCGGGTGTAGTTTCCGGGGTATGAGTCGTTGTAATTGATGCGGGAACATGGGGTGGTTTGTGGCGGAAAGATAATGTATGGGCGGGAATCGGGTGCAAAATGCAAAAGTCAAAATGTAAAAGTCAAAATTCAAAAGTCAAAATGCAAAAGTCAAAAAGGCGTTTGTTTTCACCACTCACTACTCACTGCTGACTGCTCACTTATACCCCCCCACAAAAAAAAGCGACCCATTGGCCGCTTTTTTGGAATAGCATCGGTTAAATATTATTCTTCGTTGGAAATATTCAGCGGATAGGTATAGGAACCTTCGAATCCGGGATAAATGCCTTCGATCCTGGCAGTACCGTTTTTAATGCTGGTCAGTATTTCCTTCAGGTCATCCAGGTTTTTAACCTGACGGCCGTTCACACCGGTGATGACAAAACCGTCCTGCATGCGACTCTTGCCTAAGAGACCGTCGCCTACTTTTTTCACCTGTACACCACCGGCAATTTCATTGGCAGCTGCTACTTTTTTATCGAGGTTCTCGAGGGTGCCACCGAGTTTTTCCATGATGCTGGTATTTTTTACCACATCGGTATTACCGGCTTTGTTTTTCAGTACTACGGCAATGGTATTTTCTTTTCCACCCCTTTTAAAACCAACATTGATTTTATCACCGGGTTTGTATCGGGCAATCTGTTCCTGTAATTCGGGACTGCTTGTAACAGTTACGCCATTGAGTTTGGTAACGATATCGCCTTTCTTCAATCCGGCCTGTGCAGCAGCACCGCCTTCGGGTACGCGTAATACATATACCCCTTCTCCGTCTTTGATGGTCATGCCTAATTCAGCTTCGGCTTTTTTCTTGTCTTCTTCGCCAATGCCTTCGGGCAGGTATTCAATACCAATATAGGCACGCTGAACAGTTCCGAATTTCACGATATCGGTTACAATCTTTTTGACAATGTTCACCGGAATGGCATAAGAGTAACCCGCATAAGAACCGGTGGGAGAAGCAATGGCTGAGTTGATACCAATCAGTTCACCATTGGTATTTACCAGGGCACCACCACTGTTACCACTGTTTACCGCAGCATCCGTTTGTATGAATGATTCTACGGGTGACTGGCTCTGGCGGGAATTGATGCCTATAGAACGGGCTTTGGCACTGATGATACCGGCTGTTACAGTGGCATCCAGGTTCAGGGGATAACCAATGGCCAGTACCCATTGTCCCAGTTTGGTATCATCGCTGTTGCCATACACCAGATAGGGCAGGTCTTTTCCTTCAATTTTAATAACCGCTATATCGCTGCTGGGGTCATTGCCTACCAGGGTAGCTTTATAGGATTTCTTATTGGCAAGGGTTACATTAATTTCATCTGCACCATCAATCACGTGGTTATTGGTAACAATATAGCCATCATCGGTGATCAGTACACCGCTACCGCTGGCGCGCTGCTCTGGAATGACACGCGGGCCACCACCAAAGAAATCGCCAAAATCATCACCGAATAAATCGGCAAAGGGATTGCGCTGGCGTTGCTGGCTGTTGCTCACCTGGCGGGCTTTGATTTTTGTTTTGATATGCACCACGGCCGGTGTGGCAGTAGTGGCAGCAGGGGTGAAATCAACCGCACCGGCTGCATTGTTGTTCTTGTCAAAAAAACCTGCATAATTCACGGGCAGTTTTCCATTGTCCTGCACACCGGCAGTCTGGAATCTTGCGTATTTGCTGTAGCCCCATACACTCAGCACAGCAGTAGAAGCGCTGATGGCAACCACTGCAAGAATGTTTTTGAGATTCATGTTCATACTCTTTTATTGCTTTTAATGGATCAAATCGTATGCCTTTCAGACAACAAATAAACAAAGCTGTTTAATTGACAGTTTCAATGACCGTTGTATTTAACAAATGTTTTACGGCAATCCTCGTAGATCGGCAGGTTTTTTCCCGCAGGCTACCGGCAGCAGCAGTCTTTAAAGTTACGGAAAACAGCCCATTCCGGACCGGTTTTCGGATGAACGGTCTGACGGATTTACCGGTTGAGCGACTGCAAAAATTGCATGGTATCCACCCCATCGGCATAATCGGTGAGTCCGGGTTCCTGTGCCTGTCCGAATGGCGTTAACCCATGTCCCACCAGGCATTGGATATCTGCATGTGCCTGCAATTCCTGCAGCACAGCCTGCCGGTCGGTATAAAATTGGTAATGCACCTGGCTCACCGGTGAGAAGGGGGAACTGTTTTCGGTGAAGATGACCGAATCATTATTCATGTAGTATTTATTACCCATGATGAGCAGGGCGAGGTGGTAATCGTAATTGTGTTTGTATTTATGGAACTCCATGAAGTGCTCATATTTACGTAAAATATCGAGCAGGGGCAGGAAATCGTATCCTTCGGGCACATAGAGCTGGGTGATATTGCGGCAGCCCAGACCAAAATACAATTGTATATCCTGCGCCAGTGCTTCCAGTTCGGCAGTTGTTTCCGTACCATCGAGCAGGGCTACTGAACTGCGGTTGCGACGGATGATATGGGGGTATTTGCCGAAATAATATTCGAAATAGCGTCCTGTATTGTTACTGCCGGTAGCAATATAGGCGTCGCAGCCCTTGAGTTGTTCGGCAAAAGAAACCTGGTTCTGTACCGTTACTTCCCATTCGTATAATTTGGCGGCCAGGTGTTTGATGAGTACCTGGTCTTTGGAGGAGGTTTTAATGACCATGGCATGTCCGCTGAGGAATACCGACAGGAAATCGTGAAATCCGACCAGGGGGATATTACCGGCCATTACAATACCCACGGTAGCGGGTTTGGCCGGCTCGTCTGTTACCCCGTATTGGGCGGCCCAGGCACGGAGGGCATCTTCCTGCAGCATTTTACCCGCCAGGTTCTGAACGGCGGTATGGATGAATTCAGGAATAAACCAGGCATTGTCCCGGTAGGCTTTCTCCTGTGCGGCCAGCCAGGCGGGGTCCTGACCGGTCATATACTGTCCCAGGGATACCATTAGCTGAATTCGTTCTTGCAAAGTCATTTGTCAACCGTATTTTTGAACTGCAAAAATAGAATCACTCAACGAACAAACCCATTTAATATGGCAATCAAAATAACCGAAGAATGTATTAACTGTGGCGCCTGTGAGCCCGAATGCCCCAATAATGCGATTTATGAGGGTGGTGTGGAATGGGCCCTGGCGGATGGTACCAGCGTAAAAGGCTCTTTTACCCTGATGGATGGCACGGTAGCCGATGCAAACCAGCGTTTTGAACCCATCAGCGTGGATACGTATTATATCACACCCAATAAATGCACCGAATGCCAGGGTTTCCATGAAGAACCCCAGTGTGCAGCGGTTTGTCCGGTCGACTGTTGTGTACCGGATGAAATGTACCGTGAAACAGTGGAGGAATTACTGGCTAAAAAAGAGAAAATGCACCTGTAATGCACCATACAATGTGCGAAACTTTAACAGGGCTGAAACTTGCAGGTATCGGAAAATCTGCATAGCTTAGTATTCAATCATAATTGTTGCCCCTGAAAAGGCAATAACGGGTAACGGCGGGTGATATTTCCCGTCATCGTGAGGTGAAGAGACGGGTAGTTTCTTCACCTTTTTGATGCCCGCTTTCCCCGGAGTCCAACCGGGTTTCTCTTATATTTGCCTGCAGAATAATCTTACATGAAAAAAAGCATAGCGCTGGTTACCGGCGGTTTGAGTGGCGAAGCCCAGATCAGTTATAAAAGTGCCGTTACGGTGGGAAATAATATCGACCGTAACCGGTTTGATGTATACCGTATTGATATCAATGCCACCGGCTGGTGGTATGAGCCTGCCGATGGTGGTGCTCCCTCCAAAGTAAACCGCGATGATTTTTCCATTCAGCACCAGGGTCAAACCATTCATTTCGATGCCGTATTACTGTGCATCCATGGAACACCGGGTGAAGATGGTAAACTGCAGGGTTATTTTGATATGCTGGGTCTGCCCTATACCAGTTGCGATGCAGCTACTTCTGCACTGACTTTTAATAAACGTTATACCGTGGCCGTTGCTGCTTTTGGTGGCATTCATGTAGCCAAATCCATGCACCTGTTCAGTCATACCCCCGTGAGTGCCGATGCCATATTGCAGCAATTAACACTGCCGGTGTTTGTAAAACCCAATAATGGCGGCAGTAGTATTGGCATGAGTAAAGTGAACAAAGCGGAGGAACTGGCACCTGCACTGGAGAAAGCTTTCCGGGAAGATACCCAGGTACTGGTGGAAGAGTTTATCAGCGGACGTGAGTTTACCATTGGTGTATTCAAATCCAAAGGAGCTATTCGTGTGCTGCCCATTACCGAGATTGAAACCAAGAATGAATTCTTCGACTTCGAAGCCAAATACCAGGGTAAAAGTGTGGAAACCACTCCTGCATTGATTGATGCCGATATGCAATCGCAACTGGAAGCGGCTGCCAGGCGGGTATATGAAGTACTGAATTGCCGGGGAGTGGTGCGGATAGATTTTATCTACAACGAGGAAAAGGGAGTACCCTATATGCTGGAAGTGAATACGGTACCCGGACAAAGCGAAGCCAGTGTGATTCCGCAGCAGGTACGTGCCCTGGGCTGGAGCCTGCAGGATTTTTATTCGGCCATCATCGACGAAGCCCTGGCAGGGTTTCGTTAAAATTCCGGAATCCTGTGTGGGCAGGGTTGCGGAATACAGGAAATGAGTAACTTGATTGAATTATATCGTTTATACGAATCAGCTGCATGAAGGCATTCATTGAAAAAATCACTTCCAAGCCCCTCTGGGTGAATATATTGGCCGGTATTGGCCTCTTACTGGTCATCATTACCCTGTTTTTCCTGCTCCTGGGCTGGATCACGGGATATGGACATACGGCAAAAGTGCCGTCGGTAACCGGACAAAACATGACCGCCGCACAGCAGGTGCTGGAGCAGGCAGGTTTTGATGTGGTGATCCAGGATTCCGTCTATGTGGATAGTATACCCAAGCTGGCAGTGGTGCGGCAGAGTCCGGAAGCAGATGCCACCGTAAAAGCGGGTCGTACGGTGTATCTCACCATCAACAGAACAGTTCCCCCACAGGTGGAAATGCCAAGTTTGCTGGGTTATTCTGTAAAAAGCGCAGAAATGTACCTGCAGAGCCTGCAGCTCAAAATGGGTACGGTTAGCTATAAGCCCGATATCGCGCGTAATTCTGTATTGGAACAATTGTATGATGGCGTATCCATTGCTGCCGGTACCAAAGTGCCCATTGGTGCTACCATCAGCCTGGTATTGGGTAGTGGGGTAGGAGGCAGTGATATGGATGTACCCAACCTGATTGGTATGACCCTCGCGGAAGCCAGGGACTACCTGTCTACCGTAAACGTGAATGTGGGATCTATTGTAGCCGTGGGACAGATCAAGGATTCGGCCACCGCTTTTGTGGTTCGGCAGAGTCCCGAATACCTGTCGCCCATACTGGATGCTGTGGGAAACCGCGTACCCAATAAAATCCGGGAAGGACAATTGATGGATCTGTATATCAGCAGTATTGCGCCGCCGAAAGATACTGCTGCACATATTCCGCCACCCGCACAAAAACCATAAATCAACTGTAAAACCCATATATGCAAACCATCAGCGTAGAAGACCTGAAAGCAAAACTGGATGCCGGTGAATCCATTCACCTGGTAGATGTCCGTGAACCCCATGAACATGCCGAGTTCAATATCGGTGGCATACTATTACCCCTGGGCCAGGTACAGATCATGCAGGTCGATGCTATTGAAGACCTGAAAGAAGAACCCGTATACATTTATTGCCGCAGCGGCAACCGCAGCGGACAAGCCTGCCTGATACTGGAAACAGTCGGATTTAAAAATGTGATCAATGTTTCCGGAGGGATGCTGGCGTGGAAAGAGAAAAATGGGTGAGGATTTTAGATGTTAGATCTCAGATGTCAGATCTCAGATTTTTGATTTTTTGATCTTTTGATTGAATAGAATTGGGTGATTTATTATTGTTTACAATAATAAATCACCCAATGTTGTTTTCACTGCTCACTGCTCACTGCTCACTGCTCACTGCTCACTGCTCACTGCTCACTGCTCACTGCTCACTGCTAAAACCGCATATTTAAACTCAGCATGAAATTGGTGCCGGCCATGGGATAGTAGCCATTGTCGGTATATAAAGTACCGCTGCTTACATAGCTGTAGGTATAGCCATTGGGTTCGTATAAGTGATTGAAAATATTATTCACCTGGGCAATCACCTGTGCCTGTTTCAGCCAGCCATGTTTGAAACCATAAATGACGCGGATATCCTGTGTGTTAAAGGGTTTCAGGGAGCGGTTTTTCAATTGACTGTTATCGAGGTATTGCCGCCCCACCATTTTGTGCAGCAGGCTGATCTCCCAGTTGCTGGCAGGTGTAACTGTTACAGTTGCACCGCCAATGATATTGGGAGAAAAAGAAATATCAGTGTTCTTGCGTGCCACGGCATCCTGGTTGCCGGTATCGTAGTTGTCGACATACTCGGTAAATGAACGGATTTTATTGCGACTGATGGTGAGGTTGGCCTGTGCCTGTAACCAGTGATTGATGGTATAACCTCCCTGTAATTCCAGTCCCAACCGGTAACTATAGGGCACATTGAAGCGGGTATAAGCACCCACGTCGTTGATTTGTCCTGTTAATACCAGCTGATTTACATAATACATGTAATAGAGATTGGCAGCATAAAAAAAGCGGTTGGTTCTTTGTTCCAATCCCAGTTCCAGGTCGTGCAGGGTTTCGGGTTTGGGTTGATTGGAAGCGCCTGCTTCAAAATCATCGCGGTTGGGTTCTTTGTGTGCCAGGGCATAACTCAGATAAGCATTCACACCATTGAAAGCATAGCTGATGCCGAGTTTGGGATTGATGAAATTAAAATGCCTGTTTACCCATAAAGCCGGGTTGGCCTGGAAACCATCCATCCGGTGACGCACATAGCGGTACTGCAGGTCCTGGAATAAAGACCAGCGATTATTCAGTCGATGTTGCCATTTGATATACAAATTCGCATCCTGTTTGCGTGCGGGTAAATCGTAATAACGGTATGTGGGTGATACGTTTCCGTATTGGAGCCAGGGTAATGTACCGTAATGTTTTCCATCGTAAGTGGTCCAGCCCCCGCCCAGGGTGAGTTCATCTGCCTGATTCCGGTATTGCAGGGAAAGGGTTTGGCCATAATAGTAATTATCCAGCCAGCGCTGCCGAACCAGATCGGTACGGGTATAGGTGGTGCCACCCACTACGGCATTGGGTAAGCCATAGCGACTGAAGCGTTGATCGGCTTTGTATTCTTCATAGTAGCCTTTGCCGCGGGTGAGGAAACTGGCTACCTGTAATGACCAGTGCTGTTGTAATTGCTGGTTGAAAAAAAGCTGGTAATGGGTTTGCCGGTAATGATCAACCTGGTTATTGTAAGGTGTGCCGGGTTTTTCGGTACCGGCGGGGTTATCGGTGCGTTTGCTATTCAGCAGGGATTCAGCTACACCATACCATGCCTGGTAGGTTCTTTCTTTACCGGAGAAAATATTCAGTCGCAGAGCAGACTTTTTACTGATCCAGGCTGCGCTGGTATAAAAAGATTTGAGATCACTCGTAGCGCGGTCGATATAACCGTTGCTGGTAATATTGCTGAAACGGCCATCGAAGGTGAAATGGTTACCGATTAAACCGGTACCTGCTTTAATGGTATTTTTCCAGGTATGAAAGGAACCGAAACTGTTGTTGATTTCGGTATAGGCTTTCTCCCGGAATTCATTGGTGGATAAATTAATGGTTGCGCCGAATGCACCGGCACCATTGGAAGAAGTACCCACGCCGCGTTGAATCTGGATACTGTTCACCGAAGAGGCAAAATCGGGCAGGTCTACGAAAAAAGTCCCCAGGCTTTCGGCATCGTTGTAGGGGATACCGTTGAGGGTAACATTGATGCGGGTTGCATCGGTGCCGCGGATACGGATACCGGTATAGCCAACGCCATTGCCGGCATCGGAATTAATAACCACCGAAGGGCTTTGGTTGAGCAGGAAGGGGATATCCTGTCCCTGGTTCATTTTTGCCAGTTCGGTTTTGCTGATATTGGTTTTAGCAAAGGGTGCGCGACTGGTAGCACGAATAGCTTTGATCTCCAGCGGCTCCAGGAAAAGGCTGGTGGCCTGGAGGGCAATGGAAAGCGACTCGTTCCGCTGCAGTTTGATCTGTTGCTGGAAATCGCGGTAGCCCAGCAGGGATACGGTGAGCAGATACGTGCCGGGCCGGTTCTGATCGAACCGGAATTGACCGGTTTCATCGGTAACCAGCTGGCGGTTGCCGAGTGTAATGGTAGCAGCTGCCAGTGGTTGATGGGTTTGCTGATCGGTTACGAGGCCGGAAAGGCTGTGTTTGTTGGGTTGCCCGGTGGCAAGCAGGTAAAAAAATGCCATAGACATTGTTCCCCAAAACTTTTTCATGTTTTACTGTTTAAAAAGTTTACAAATGGGAACAGGGACGCGCAAGTAGGAGGGACGTAAAAAACTGCACCTTCCCTTCGCAGGAATTACCCTGTTCAGGTTCAACGGGTATCATCTCAGCCTTCGCCGCCTGGCGGGAAAGCACCCCGAGGAATGTTAGCACAAAAATAATCGCAATTGGCTTTGCGCCCAACTGTAACTTTAAGGCTGTGGAACCGTTACACAACAAAATACCTCCCATGAAGCGAATTGTTTACCTGTTGATACTACTGACCGGAGCCCTGCCGGCGCTGGCACAGAATGAGAAAAATATAGTATATGATGCCAATGCTGAACTGCGCAAAGTGAGTGGTTATACGGCAGTGGAAGTATCGGGTGCCATTGATCTTTATTTGTCGCAGGGTACCGAAGAAGCGGTGGCGGTGAGTGCCAGTGAACAGGAGATCATTTCCCGGATCCGTACGGAGCTGAAGGGAAACATCCTGCATATTTATTTTGATGCGAAGGGTTTGAACTGGAAGCGCTGGGGTAATCATAAAATGAAAGCCTATGTAACGTTTAAAAACCTGCGTGGGATAGAAGCCTCCGGGGCCTGTAATGTACGGGCAACGGAAGCCATTCGGGGCGATGAGTTGAAGATACAGATGTCGGGCGCTTCCGATTTCCGGGGCGAGTTACAGGTAAAGAATCTGCAACTGGAAGCCAGTGGTGCATCGCAGATGCGTGTATCGGGAATGGCGGAGCAATTGCGTGTGGATGCCAATGGTGCGAGTGATATCAAGGGTTATGACCTGAAGGCCGATAAAGCCCGTATTGATGCTTCGGGGGCATCGGTGGTACGTATTACCATCAATAAAGAATTCAATGCCAGTGCCAGTGGCGGTAGTTCTATTTATTATCGCGGTGAGGGTTTGATCCGTGATATCAATACCAGTGGCGGCGCAACCGTGAAGCGGCGGTCGGACGAATAAGACAAATAATTTTGGCAGGGAAGTTCCAAACCCCTACCTTTGCAACCCATTACATCGCGAGGTAGAGCAGCGGTAGCTCGTCGGGCTCATAACCCGAAGGTCGGAGGTTCGATCCCTTCCCTCGCAACTAAGAAGCGAAAGACCTCAAAAATGGGGTCTTTCGCTTTTGTGTCCATTTGATTGAGTCAGGAGAAGCGGAGTACGTGAGATTGAGTTCTTAATAAAAATATGAAGAGGTCTGGAAGCAGGTCGTGCTCTTATCCGCCTGAGGCGGACGGAGGTTCGATCCCTTCCCTCGCAACAAAGAAGCGAAAGACCTCAAAAATGGGGTCTTTCGCTTTTGTGTCCATTTGATTGAGTCAGGAGAAGCGGAGTACGTGAGATTGAGTTCTTAATAAAAATATGAAGAGGTCTGGAAGCAGGTCGTGCTCTTATCCGCCTGAGGCGGACGGAGGTTCGATCCCTTCCCTCGCAACAAAGAAGCGAAAGACCTCAAAAATGGGGTCTTTCGCTTTTGTGTCCATTTGATTGAGTCAGGAGAAGCGGAGTACGTGAGATTGAGTTCTTAATAAAAATATGAAGAGGTCTGGAAGCAGGTCGTGCTCTTATCCGCCTGAGGCGGACGGAGGTTCGATCCCTTCCCTCGCAACTTGTGAAATAGCTATTTCTAATCGATAAGCCAAATCAGGTGTATCATGTCTACATACTCTATTCTGTTAGCTATAACAAAATTTATGTAGGTTACACTTCGAATCTGGCGGAGCGGCTGAGGTCGCATAATGAATTGGGAAAGAAAGGATGGACGATCAAATTCCGTCCCTGGCAATTGATTCACACAGAATCTTTTGTCACGAAACAAGAAGCTCTTTACAGAGAAAAAGCATTAAAGTCCGGGCAGGGGCGTGAATGGATATGGGAAAAATTAATTTCCCCCCCAAAACTTGTCGGGCTCTTATCCGCCTGAGGCGGACGGAAGTTGATTCCTTCCTTTGCAACAGGAAGCGAAAGATCTCCAATAGGCTCTTTTGCTTTTTGTGTCCATTTGATTGAGTCAGGTGAAGCGGAGTACGTGAGATTGAGTTCTTAATAAAAATATGAAGAGGTCTGGAAGCAGGTCGTGCTCTTATCCGCCTGAGGCGGACGGAGGTTCGATCCCTTCCCTCGCAACAAAGAAGCGAAAGACCTCAAAAATGGGGTCTTTTCTTATTTTAAAAGGATGTGATTAGGTTTATGGTACGGAATATGTAAACCCAATCATTCACAATGATATTATTGAGTCAGCATGACTCTTGATTCGGCTAGGGGCTACTCTGGATACTGAATAATGAACAGGCAGGTTTTATAACCGTTATCTGCACCACTGTTGTATTTATCTCCTCAGTTCCCTCTTACCCGTTTTCATGCTATAGTCAGATTATGAAATCAGGATTCGTTAACATATTCGGCAGGCCCAATGCGGGCAAAAGCACCCTGCTCAATGCATTGATCGGGGAGAAGATGGCGATTGTTTCACCCAAAGTGCAAACAACCCGCCACCGCATCAAAGCCTTCCTGAATAAACCAGGCGAATACCAGGTCATTTTTTCCGATACACCCGGCATCATCGATCCTAAGTATAAGCTGCATGAGAAAATGATGAGCTTTGTGAAGGGCGCATTGGAAGATGCCGATATCGCACTGCTCCTGGTAGACCTGTCGGACGACTGGCAGGCCAGTGATGAGATCTTTCAAAGTCTGCGATTGAAAGTGCCCGCAGTAGTGGTATTGAATAAAGCAGATCGCATCAGCAAGGCCAAACTGGAACAGGCCGAGTCTTTTTTCCGCGCAAGACCTTATTGCAAAACCCTGGTAAGTATCTCGGCCCTGCAACAGGCCAACCTGGACCAGTTGTTGGAAGCCATTTTGAAACTACTGCCCGAAGGTGATCCCTTTTACAGCGAAGAAGACC
>JAACZQ010000103.1 GCA_009996675.1 Chitinophagaceae bacterium | reverse complement strand
TACCTGCTGGGCTTCAGGTGGCAATAATATCTTGAGGGCGGCATTGGCAAAAAAGCCATCTGTTTTAGACAACAGCGAAGTGCCTTTCTCCGTACCCACAATCAATGCTTCTTTCAGGCCTGAACCAATTTCATCGGTGCTGAGTCCGGATGGCGCCACGGCATCTTTGGCTTTATTCAGTAATCCCTTCAAGCCCTGCGCTTCGGATTGACTCCATGCCAGGGTGGCTGCCAATGCGAGGGTAATATATTGTTTCATATTTTTTCTTTAGATGCGTTCAAAAATGATACCACAATTCAAAAGTAAATGCTGCGTTTCAAAAAAGCTGTGAAGGAAAGCCGAAATCCGGCAATATGACCGGCGGTAGGCAGAATCGGGACTGGTTTATTATCTTTCATCACTAAACCGATCGTATGAAATCTAAATTCCTTGTTTTGATCCTGGCGGGTATGTTCACAGTGCTGCTGGCAGGTGCACAGACCACGACGTATATTTTGCTTCGTCACGCTGAAAAAGATACCACGGCACAGGGATCAACCATGATGCAGGCCGATCCGCCCTTGAGTCAGGCCGGCCTGGCCCGTGCGGCCCGTATTCCGGAGGTATTGAAAGGCTATACACCGGATGCCATCTGGTCTACCAATTATAACCGTACCAGGAGCACGGTAGGGCCATTGGCCAAGCTGTTTGGGAAGGAAATACAGGTATACGACCCGCGTAACCTGAAAGTATTTGCCGAAACCCTGCTGAAAGAACAGGATAAGACCATTGTGGTAGCCGGACATTCCAATTCTACCCCAACCCTGGTAAACCTGTTGATTGGCGAAAACAAGTATGCCAATCTCGATGAATCGGTGTATAACCAGTTATGGATTGTAACCATCAAAGATGGTAAAGCCAGCGCCCGGATCGTTCAATACTGATCCGCTTCGCTATATCTTAAGTCGCTTACCCTTACCTTTGCAGCCTTAAACAGCAGTGGGGTAAGGGTTTGCCGTTTTATGGCCAATCCGGTTGAATGCCCCGGTTCCGATTATGAAATACGAGAAAGAGATTAACCGACGTAAGACTTTTGCCATCATTTCCCACCCCGATGCGGGTAAAACCACCCTGACGGAGAAATTGCTTCTCTTTGGTGGTGCCATTCAAACGGCTGGTGCGGTGAAAAGCAATAAGATCAAGAAACATGCAACCAGCGATTTCATGGAAATCGAGCGTCAGCGTGGTATCTCTGTGGCTACATCGGTAATGACTTTCGAGTATCAGGATATGCTCATCAACCTGCTGGATACACCGGGTCACAAAGACTTTGCAGAAGATACCTACCGCACCCTGACGGCGGTGGACAGTGTTATACTGGTGGTGGATAGTGTGAACGGGGTAGAAGACCAGACCCGCAGGCTGATGGAAGTGTGCAGAATGCGTGATACACCAGTGATTGTGTTCATCAACAAAATGGACCGGGATGGTAAGGGCCGGTTTGACCTGCTGGAAGAAATTGAAAAGGAGCTGCATATTTCACTGCATCCCATGACCTGGCCCATCAACAGTGGTAAAGAGTTCAAAGGAGTATATAACCTACACGATAAAGGCCTGCGGTTGTTTACTGCCAGTACCAAGGCCGATGATGAAGATACCATTGCCATTGAAGACCTGTCTTCTGCCTTGCTGGATGAAAAAGTAGGTCAGCGTGATGCTGATCAGCTGCGGGAAGATGTGGAACTGATTGATGGGGTATACGGAGAACTCGATGCAGCTGCTTATCTCCAGGGTAAAATTGCACCGGTATTCTTTGGTAGTGCCGTGAATAATTTTGGGGTGAAAGAAATGCTGGACACGTTTATCCGTATTGCACCCGGACCACAGGACCGGGAAACTTCTTTGCGTAAAGTAACCGTAGACGAAGACAAATTCAGTGGGTTTATTTTTAAGATCCATGCCAACCTGGACCCCAAGCACCGCGACCGTATTGCTTTTATGCGGGTATGTACCGGCCGCTTCGAACGGAATAAATATTACCATCATGTGCGGCTCGATAAAGATATCCGTTTCAGCAACCCTTATAGTTTCCTGGCGCGCAGTAAAGATGTGATTGAAGATGCCTATGCCGGTGATGTAGTGGGTTTATTTGATACCGGGAATTTTAAAATCGGGGATACACTAACCGAAGGCGAGAATTTTTATTTTACCGGTATTCCTACTTTCTCACCGGAAATATTCAAGGAACTGGTGAATAAAGATCCCATGAAAACCAAACAGCTGGAGAAGGGGATCAGTCAGTTGACCGATGAAGGCGTGGCGCAGCTCTTCACCCAGTTTGGTGGTAATAAAAAGATCATTGGTTGTGTGGGTGAACTGCAATTTGAAGTAATACAATACCGTCTCCTGCAGGAATATGGCGCAGCCTGTGAATTCCGCACCCTGCCTTTTTATAAAGCCTGCTGGTTAACCTGTAACGATAGCCGTAAACTGGAAGACTTCCTGCGTTTCAAACAACAGAACTCGGCAGCGGATAAAGACGGACTACCGGTATACCTGGCACAAAGCGAATGGTTCCTGAATACGGAGATTACCAATAATCCGGATATCAAGTTTCATTTTACCAGTGAGGTACACCGGGGTTAATCGCCGCCCGACAAGGGTAACTGTATGGTGAAGACGGCACCTTTTCCGTCTCCGTCGCTGAAGGCAGCTATAATACCGCCATGGTTCTGAATTATTTTACGGGTGATGAATAAGCCGATACCGGCTGATTTTTCACCACCGATGCCGGGTCTGCTCTCGGGTGTAAACTTCTGGAACAACCTTTCTGCTATAGCCGGCGGGAAACCAATACCCTGATCCACCACCTGTATGTGCACATGTCCGCTGAAAATCTGGGTTCGGAACAGGATGGTAGTATTGGGATGGGAAAATTTAATGGCATTCACCAGCAGATTCTGCAGGGCCTGCGATAATAATTTACCATGATACCGGACTGTTATATCGGGAATATCCGTTACTGTGATCCGGATATTTTTAGCCCGGGCCGCATCTGCCTGGGCGGCCACCACCTGCTGCAGCAATGGTGCAATGGATTTACGCTCATACGTATCAGGTATGCGATCGGCTTCATCCAGTTGCATTAAGTGTAACATATCCTGCAGAAAATGCAGTTGTTCCGATGCGATTTTATTCAGCAGTGTTCCATAGTGCCGGGCTTTTTCTGCACTGGTTTCCTGTGCTAAGAGTTCACCAATACTGCTCACCTGATTCAGGGGACTGCGCAGGTCGTGCGATAAGAGCGTGATCATATCCTTTCGCTCGCGCATCAGTGTGTCGATCGACTCTATACTCACCTGTACCTGCTGCAATAAGCGGCCGGCTTCATCGGAATAATGTTTGGGTAATGCGGGCAGTTTACCTTTCTCGGTGAAATTGGCGAGGGCGTTGTGTGCTTCGAGAATGGGCCATAATAAACCCCTGAGGAGCAGCAGTGTCATACCAGTGGCAAGCAATGTGGCCAGTAAAGCCAGTAGGATGATACTCCAGGGTGAGAGGCTTAACCAATTGAATGTAATAGCAATAATCAATGCAATCAGCGGGATGTGTACCCCCAGGAACGCAATGAAAAGGAATTTCATGGTATAGTTGGAGGCAAGCCAACGGATACCCGAAAAAAAGTGGTAGATGTTTTTCATGGATGGCGGGGGATATATAACGAAATTGCCTACTTTCTCGTTTCCATAAAAATATAATTCGATAATTCTCAGACAAAATGCAGTTGTTCCATACAAACCGATTGATAGTCAGACAATTTAAGGTTACGGAAGAAGAAGCTTTTTTCCGTTTCAACAGTCACCCCGATGTGATGCGTTTTATCCGTCCCGTACAGGACCGGGCGGCTTCTGCTGCTTTTTTTGTGGAAAACCTGGCCCTATACCGTCCCGGTGAACCCCTGGGCCGCTGGTATGTAGAAGAACAGGATACGGGCTTATTTGCAGGGGTATTTTCCTTTTTACCGGTACAGGGAACCACTGATATACATATCGGTTATGCGCTGATGCCGCCTTTCCAGGGCAGGGGTCTGGCTACGGAACTGGTCCGTTATGGAACGGACTATTTTTTCACGCATACCGATAAAGACATCCTCTATGCCATCACCGACCCGCAGAACCTGGTTTCCCATAAGGTATTATTCAAATGCGGGTTCCGCCAGCTCCCGCCCAAGGCCGTGAATGGTAAAGAAACCATACAATTTGTCCGTTCCAGGGAGGAATATCGCTCCACCGCCGCTTCCGGAAAGGCTTAGTCGCACCGAATTTGTACCTTTGCGCGTCTATGAAATCAAAAACGCTTAAGAAAGATAAAGTCAATATTATTACCCTGGGATGCAGTAAAAACCTGGTGGACAGTGAAGTGCTGAGTGGACAGCTCAGTGCGAATGATATTGATGTGGTGCATGAGAACAATAAGCTGGATCACAATATTGTGGTGGTTAATACCTGTGGCTTTATTGATAAAGCCAAGGAAGAAAGCATTAATACGATCCTCGATCAACTGGAACTGAAAAGAAGGGGAAGGCTGGATAAAGTTTATGTAACGGGATGTTTGAGTGAACGTTACCGCGGCGATCTGGAAGCTGAAATGCCGGAAGTAGATGCCTGGTTCGGTACCATGGAACTGCCCCTGATCCTGAAAAAATTTGAAGCCGATTATAAAGCCGAGCTGGTGGGCGAACGATTGCTGAGTACTCCGCAGCATTATGCGTACATGAAAATCAGCGAGGGCTGTAACAGAACCTGTTCCTTCTGTGCCATACCACTGATGCGCGGTCAGCATGTGAGCAAACCCATTGAAGAACTGGTAGCAGAAGCAGCAGCACTGGTGAAGAAAGGGGTGAAAGAAATCATGCTGATTGCCCAGGAACTGACCTATTATGGTCTGGATATTTACAAGAAAAGAGAACTGCCGCGTTTGTTACATGCATTAGCGGATGTAAAGGGACTGGAATGGATCCGATTGCATTATGCATATCCCAGTAAATTCCCGCTGGAAGTGCTGGATGTGATGCGGGAGCGCGATAATATCTGCAAGTACCTGGATATGCCGTTACAGCATGCCAGCAATGCCATGTTAAAAGCCATGCGCCGCAATATTACCCGGGAAGAAATGAGTGAACTCATTCATGAAATCAGAGAACGGGTGCCCGGTATTTGTTTGCGGACTACACTGATTGCCGGTTTCCCCGGAGAAACAGCAGCTGATGTGGAAGAACTGAAAGCTTTTTTACAGGAACATCGTTTCGATCGGGTTGGTATATTCAATTACAGCCACGAAGAAAATACATCTGCCTATGACCTGGTAGATGATGTGCCTGCAGCAGTGAAAGCAGAAAGAGCCCAGGAGATCATGGAAGTACAACAGGAAATCAGCCTGGAGAAAAACATGGAGAAAGTAGGACAGGTGCTGAAAGTTATCATCGATAAAAAAGAAGCCGGCCGTTATTTAGGCAGAACCGAATTCGACAGCGTGGAAGTGGATAATGAAGTAGTGATCCATTCCAAAAAGAAGCTGACGATTGGCGACTTTGTCATGGTAAAAATCACCAAGGCCTACGATTACGATCTGGAAGGAGAAGTCGTTTCCTAAAGCCCCATCTTGCCGGAACAATCCCTATCTTTAAGCAACTTAAATCGTGCATATGCAAGTTGACTGGCAGGGTATTTATCCGGCGCTCACTACCAAGTTCACCCAGGACGATGAACTGGATATTCCTTTGTTTGTACACAATCTGCAGGTGCAGCAGGATGCTGGTGTGGCCGGTATTATTCTGGGAGGCACCCTGGGAGAAGCCAGCGTGTTGAGTACTGCCGAGAAAGAAATATTGGTTAAGACTGCTGTTGAAAAAATTGCCGGTGAAATACCCGTTGTCATGAACATTGCAGAGGGTAGTACCCGGGAAGCCGTTCAGCAGGCCCGGTATGCCAAAGCCTGGGGAGCCAATGGGTTGATGTTATTGCCGCCCATGCGTTACCGTACCGATCACCGGGAAACGGTCGCTTATTTTTCGGCTGTAGCTGCTGCAACCGATCTGCCCATTATGCTGTACAATAATCCGAATGATTATAAAACGGAGATCACCCTTGATATGTTTGCCGATCTGGTGTCTATTCCGGAGATCCAGGCAGTGAAAGAATCTACCCGAGATATTACCAACCTCACCCGTATGCGCAACCGCTTCGGGCATCGTTTCAAAGTATTGTGTGGTGTGGATACCATTGCCATGGAAGAGCTGGTGATGGGTGCCGATGGTTGGGTGGCAGGTCTGGTATGTGCTTTCCCCCATGAAACCGTGGCCATTTACCGGTTGATACTCGCCGGACAGATTGATGTAGCTGCTGCCATCTACCGCTGGTTTATGCCTTTGCTGGAACTGGATATTCTGCCCAAACTGGTACAATACATTAAGCTGGCAGAGCAGGAAACCGGTCTGGGTTCGGAATGGGTACGGGCTCCCCGTTTAACCCTGGAAGGCGAAGAACGGGAAAGGGTATTGCAGGTGATTCGTAAGGGTATTGCAACCCGACCGGTATTGCCTGAGTTTATGACGCTGAATAAATCATAATCCAAAAACATTGCTATGGCTTCTACTGATATAGCTGCTGTGATGCGCTTGTCTGCTCAGGCATTTACTTTATACCGACAAACAACGCCGACATCCCGTGCCCTTTTCCTGGACACCATTGCACAGCATATAGAAGCATTGGGTGATGCATTGCTGGAGCAGGCATCTGCCGAAACGAATCTGCCTATAGCGCGCTTAACCGGCGAGCGGGCAAGAACTACTTTTCAATTGCGCATGTTTGCTGCCATGCTCCGGGAGGGGAGTTGGATAGAAGCCAGTATTGATCATGCGAATACCGCCAAAAATCCACCGGCACCCGATATCCGCAAAATGCTGGTACCCCTGGGCCCTGTGGTTGTTTTCGGTGCCAGTAATTTTCCTTTCGCTTATTCAACAGCAGGAGGTGATACGGCCAGTGCACTGGCCACCGGATGTACGGTAGTGGTGAAAGCGCATCCGGCCCATCTCAAGACCTCTTCCATGGTTGCAGCTGCTATTACGAAGGCGATAGCCCAGTGCCAGATGCCCGAGCATTGTTTTCAGCATGTTACGGATGGCTCTTTTGAAACTGGCAAGGCCCTGGTGCAGGATGAACATACCCGTGCTGTTGGTTTCACGGGTTCTTTCAGCGGCGGACGCGCTTTATACGATTATGCCGCCGCTCGTCAACACCCCATACCGGTATTTGCTGAAATGGGCAGCATCAACCCGGTGCTGCTGTTACCCGATAAGCTCAGTAAAGAAGCCGGGTTGCTGGCAACACAATATGCGGCTTCCATTACCCTGGGCATGGGACAGTTCTGTACCAATCCCGGATTATTGCTGGCAGTAAAAAGCGAGGCCCTCACGGCATTTAAAACAGCTCTGGCCAGTGCCATTGCGCAGGTACAGCCGGCACCCATGCTGCATAAGGGAATCATTGCTGCTTACCGGCAAAAGAGCCAGGCAGCACTGGATACCGGTTGCGCCAGCCTATTGCAATCGGGTATAACACCCACCAGCGACATGGAGCCGCAATTATTGATTACTACCGTTAGTGGTGCCGATTTCCTGCAAACACCGCTGTTACGCGAAGAAGTGTTTGGTCCTTATTCTTTATTGGTGGAATGTAATGATATGGCTGAACTGATGCAATGCTGGGCAGCCGTGAGCGGACAACTCACCACTTCCTTAATGGGTACGGACCAGGATTTTACCAATTATCCCGATCTGGTGCAAAGCGCCATGACATATGCCGGCCGTGTTGTGTTCAACGGTGTGCCTACCGGTGTGGAAGTATGTAACAGCATGGTACACGGAGGACCATATCCGGCCACTACGGATAGTCGGTTTACCGCAGTAGGTACTGCAGCTGTAAAAAGATGGTTGCGTCCCGTGGCTTTTCAGAATTGTCCGTCTGCATTATTACCTGCCGCATTGCGTGATGAAAACCCGGATGGTATTTGGCGGCTGGTGAATCAGCAATGGCAGCGATGAGTTGCTTACTCAGGCTGCTTTCATGGCCGGGGAGCGGTCCGCATAACTACTGTACACACTTACCAGAAAGGAGAGGATGAAATAACTGCCCAGGATTGGTGTAGACGCAGCAAAGTAAGCATCCATACCAAACCAGCTGCCTTGTATATACAGCAGGTAAATACCACAGACCGCTTTCAGTAATTCCCAGCACCAGGCATAGGGGTTGCGGTCCATCAGTTCGGTGAATGCATATACATGCAGGAACAGGAATAAGCCATACCAGAATATGCCCGGTGAACCGATGGCTGCGATATGACCAAACAGGTAACTGAGCAGCAGGAGTAAAACAATGAGTTGAAAAACCGACCATCCGGTGCGAAAGCGGGAACTGTCGGGTGCATATTTTTCGAAATGATACACGTCTTCAATTTTATACACCGGGAAACGTTCGGCCACATCTGCGGGGCGCCATCCGGTGGGCATTAACCATATCCGCCATTTATCACGCCAGCTTTGTGTATACCAGGCATCGCGGATCAATAACCACAGGTGCATGAAATTAATCTTGATGGGATTCCAGGTACGAACCGGTCTGGTGATGCCATAAACAGCGGGTACTTCTTGCAGTTCTTCCTGGTAAGTACCAAACAGTTTATCCCAGATAATAAATATCTGCCCGTAGTTCTTATCCATGTATTGCGGATTAATGGCATGGTGAACGCGGTGATGGGATGGGGTTACGATGATTTTCTCGAGAAAACCCATACGATTGATATGTTCTGTATGATACCAGAATTGTGCAAATAAATGTAGGGGGGCAACAATGGCTACCACTGTTCCGGGTACACCCAGTAAGGCGGCAGGCAGCAAAAAAACGGTGAAGAGTTTTACAATGGAAGAAATGCTCTGGCGTAAGGCGCAGGCCAGGTTAAAATCTTCACTGCTGTGATGAATGATATGGTTGTTCCAGAAAAAATTGTACTCATGCGCAATGCGGTGTATCCAGTAACCGGCAAAATCCAGTGCTATAAAGGCAATCACATAAGTGAGCCATCCGCTGCTCACATGCATAAGGGCCCAGTGATCCACCATCCATTCATAACTGATCAGACCAATACTGAGTCCGAGTACATCTTTGGTAACATTGGTAACGCCGGAACTGAGACTGGAGATCATATCCATGGTTCGCACTGTCTCTTTCCCCCGGTACCAGCCATACCATTTCTCCAGTAAAACCAGGAAAAGGAATACCGGCATGGCAATGAGTAATATTTTTCCGTATGTTTCCATAGCAATCGTGTTATCAAATGTAAAAATCATTGGGCATAAAACCATTGCCTTAAAAAAACATGAAAACAGCCCCTATTGCCTACGAGTATCATCCCGGTGAAGGATTGCAGGGAGCCCTGTTCCATTGCATTGATGCGCATACCTGTGGCAATCCCGTTCGGGTGGTAGCAGCGGGTGGCCCGGCACTGGAAGGGAAGGATATGAGTGAAAAAAGACAGGATTTCCTGCGCAATTACGATTGGATACGCACCGGCCTCATGTTTGAACCCCGTGGGCATGACATGATGAGCGGAAGCATTCTGTATCCGCCCCACGACCCGGCCAATGATGTGGCTGTACTGTTTATAGAAACCAGTGGCTGTTTGCCTATGTGCGGGCATGGCACCATTGGCACCATTACCATTGCCATTGAAAGAGGATTGATTCATCCGAAACTGCCCGGACAGGTACGCATGGAAACACCGGCGGGGCTGGTACTGGTACAATACCGGCAGGAGGGGACGAAAGTAACCAGTGTCACTTTAACCAATGTACCCGCTTATCTGGCGGCGGAGGATTTAACCGTAGACTGTCCGGATCTGGGGCTCCTGCGCTTCGATGTGGCCTACGGCGGTAATTTTTATGCCATTGTGGATGAGCAGCCTCATTTCAGGGGCTTACAGGCTTATACAGCTGCGCAGTTGGTGGAATGGGCCCGGGTGATGCGGCAACGGATCAATGAACAATACCGTTTTGTGCATCCGGAAAACGATACCATCCGGGGCTGTTCGCATATACTATGGGCAGGAGAACCGCTGGATGCTACATCCAGCGCACGCAATGCTGTTTTTTATGGCGATAAAGCCATTGACCGCTCTCCTTGCGGAACCGGAACTTCTGCCCGGATGGCCCAGTGGTTTGCCAAGGGAAAATTGAAAACAGGTGATACATTTGTGCACGAAAGTATTATCGGTTCCAAGTTCAGCGGACGCATTGCCAATACCACAACAGTGGCTGGTAAGCCTGCCATCATTCCATCCATTGAGGGCTGGGCGGTTGTGACAGGGTATAATATCCTATCCATTGACAGGTCCGGCGATCCGTATGCGAATGGGTTTCAGGTGATTTAGTTTTTGGTTTATGGTTTTTGGTTTATGGTTTTTGTGACTCGTCCGCCGTAGCTTCAGCGAAGGTGGGTGGTTTTTGGTTTATAGTTTTTAGAGATTAGAAAAGTAATAGTTATGAAAGTAGTGGTTATTGGTGGCGGGATTGTGGGATTGAGTTCGGCGTATTATTTGCACAAAGCAGGTCATGCGGTAACGGTATTGGATAAATCTGATATTTCGGATAACTGCTCTTATGGTAATGCCGGCTATGTTTGTCCGAGTCATTTTGTTCCCCTAGCTACGCCTGGTATTGTTAAGCAGGGTTTGAAATGGATGTGGAATTCGCGAAGTCCGTTTTATGTGCAACCCCGCCTGGATGCGGGTTTGATTGACTGGGGTATGAAATTCATGCGTTCGGCAAAGCCGGATAAAGTAGCGGCCGCTGCGGTACCGCTGCGTGATATTGCTATACTCAGCAAACACATGTATGAGTCCTGGACCCAGGATCCGGGATTGGCATTTGCCTATGAACAAAAGGGCTTATTGGAAATATTTCAGACAGAGAAAGGCGAAGCCCATGCGCATCATGTGGTGGAACAGGCGCATCAACTGGGATTAACCGATACGGCATTGCTTACGGCAGCTGAATTACAGGCACTGGAGCCACAAACAGCAATACTGGCCAAAGGTGCTGTATGGTTTCGTTGTGATGCCCATTTGTATCCCAATAAGCTGATGCAGCAATTGTATCAATACCTGGTGAACAACGGTGTACAGTTTGGCATCAACCAGGCGGTTACCGGATTTGGTTATACTAATAAACGCTTAACAGAAGTAAAAACCACCAGTCACAGTTATGCAGCAGATACCGTGGTACTGGCAGCCGGTTCCTGGAGCCGCGAACTGGCTAAAGCCATGCAGGTACAGTTACCACTGGTTGCAGGAAGGGGTTATTCGGTAACACTGGAAAATTCCCCATACCAACTCAATCACCCGGCGGTACTCATTGAAGGGAGGGTGGCTTTAACACCCATGGATGGAAATAAGATCCGCTTTGGGGGTACCATGGAAATCACTTCACATAAAACCCCGCCCAGGTATGCCAGGGTGCAGGGTATACTGGATGCCGTGAAAAGATATTTCCCCGCTTTTGATGTTACCATGCCATCACCGGAACAAATATGGTATGGATACCGGCCCTGCTCAGCAGATGGGCTACCCTATATCGGCCGCACCAAACGCTGGGAAAATGCGGTAATTGCAACCGGACATTCCATGTTAGGACTGAGTCTGGGAGCAGGTACCGGTAAGCTGGTGAGTGAAATTGTGGGAGAGACCAGGACCAGTATGGACATAGCTCCTTTCAACCCCGATCGTTTTTCCTGAAATCGTTAACCGGCTATGGATAGACGGTAAAATGCCAATATTTTGTAAGTTGTACCTTTGACCAGCAATGAGCCATCACTGTATACGATTACCATATGAGCGCACCGGCTATTTTTCCAGGATTGTAACGGATTATCTGCAGCGCTCCGCCAATCTGCAAAACTTCTATCTCCACCAGCCCGATCTGGCGGGTATACGCAATGCCATTACAGCCCGGCAGGCTTTTCCAACACCCCGTCCGGTACTGGTGGCGGCTTTACAGGAGCAGTATGCGGGTTTATCCATGACCGATCAGGTGCAGGACAATATCCGGGCCCTCTCGGATGAACAGACTTTTACGGTTGTAACCGCACACCAGCCCAATATTTTTACCGGCCCGCTTTACTTCATCTATAAGATTCTTCATACCATTAAACTGGCATCCTGGTTGTCGGAGCAGTTGCCTGCACAGAAATTTGTGCCTGTGTATTATATGGGCAGTGAAGATGCGGACCTGGATGAACTGGGACATCTATCGATAGATGGTAATCCCCTGAAATGGGAAACAGGTCAGACTGGTGCCGTGGGCAGGATGAAAGTAGATAAGGGGTTATTGAAATTGCTGCATACGATTGAAGGACAGGTAGGCGTACTGCCATATGGTGCTGAACTGGTGCAGTTATTCAAAGAAGCCTATACCGAAGGCAGCCTGATACAGGATGCTACCCTGAAACTGGTGCATGCTTTATTTGGCAGGTATGGATTGGTAGTACTGATACCGGACAATGCAGCATTGAAACGTAGTTTTCAGCCGGTGGTTACCCGAGAGTTACTGGAGCAATTTTCGCATAAAGCTGTACAGTCAACCATCCAGGCACTCGGACAACATTATAAAGTACAGGCTGCTGGCCGCGAGCTGAATCTTTTTTACCTGATCAATGATCGCCGTGAAAGAATTGAACGGAACCTTCAGGGATTCGCTGTGCCGGCATTGGATCTGCAATTCAGTAAAGAAGCCATTTTACAAGAGCTGGAAACATATCCGGAACGCTTCAGTGCCAATGTTATCCTGCGAGGTGCATTCCAGGAAACCATATTGCCCAATATTGCTTTTATTGGTGGTGGGGGAGAACTGGCATACTGGCTGGAACTGAAAGAAGTTTTTGCTACTGCAGGTATACCTTATCCCGTACTGGTATTACGCAATTCATTTCTCACCATGACTGCTGCACAGGAAAAACGAATGCAGGAACTGGGTTTATTGCCCGAAACCTTATTCCAGCCTTTGCATGATATCATGAATACATTGGTGCGGAAAAGAAGCGGGCATCAGTTAAGCCTGACTGAAGAAATCAAAGCCATACAGGATCTTTACCGCCACATGAATGAAGCTGCCGGTAATATTGATACCACCCTCAAAGCACATGTCGGTGCACTGGAAACTGCGGCGGTGAAACGGCTGGAGGAATTGGAGAAGAAAATGCTGCGCGCCGAAAAACATCGGTTTGAAGCAGAGCAAAGACAATTGGAAAAACTGAAATCCAATTTGTTTCCCAACCAAAGCTTGCAGGAAAGAACGGATAATATGTCGGGCTGGTATGGACGTTGGGGTAAAGCATGGCTGGATATACTGCTGGATCATTCCCTTCCCCTGGAATCTGCATTCACCGTGATGACACTTGGTGAATAACAATCAGTAACTGTTGATAGCTAATACGGTACGGTTACAGGTCGAACTGATTGGGCCATTTGCCTTTCAGGGTATTGACTTTATCCAGTACTTCTGTTTCCATTAAGCGTTTATAGGTATCCAGTTGATTGGCAACAACAGTATCGGTACTGCTGATGATCTGTGCGGCCAGGATGCCTGCGTTTTTGGCTGCGTTCAGTGCTACGGTAGCTACGGGTACGCCATTGGGCATTTGCAGAATGGATAAAACGGAATCCCATCCGTCGATGGAGTTGGAGGATTTAATGGGTACACCAATCACGGGCAGACTGGTAATAGCTGCCACCATACCGGGCAGATGCGCTGCGCCACCGGCTCCGGCAATAATCACCTGTAATCCCCTTGCCCTTGCTTTCCCGGCATATTCCACCATACGCTGTGGGGTACGGTGTGCCGATACAACGGTTAATTCAAATGCAATACCAAAATGTGTAAGCATATCAGCTGCAGCCTGCATAACACTCAGGTCGCTATCGCTACCCATAATGATTCCTACGCGGGGTGATGGGGTGGTTGACATGGTGTAAAGATAGGTTTTTGGTTTATGGTTTATAGTTTCTAGTTTTTTATTAGGCATTTATTATACCCACAACGATAA
>JAACZQ010000102.1 GCA_009996675.1 Chitinophagaceae bacterium | reverse complement strand
ATAGCAGCTATGGGAATGGCAACAATATTATAGGCAAATGCCCAGAAAAGGTTCTCTTTGATGGTTTGGTATGTGTGCTTGCCCAACCCAAGTGCCATTGGCAGATTTTTCAAGCCCTGGTTCATGAGTACAACGGTGGCTGTTTGCATGGCCAGCTGGGTTGATTGACTGAGTGAAATACCCACAGTAGCTTTGGCCAGGGCTGGTGCGTCGTTGATGCCATCACCAACCATGGCGGTGGGTGTTAATTGATTCAACCGCGTAATGGTTTCCAGTTTTTGCTGCGGATTCTGCTCGGCATATACTTCCTGTATACCCAGGGTGGCAGCCACCTGCGCTGATTTTTCTTTTTTGTCGCCGCTCAGTAAAATAGTATGGATACCTTGCTGGTGCAGGCGAGTGACTACTTCCAGGGCTTCGGGTCTGATTTCGTCGGCTACATCAATCCAGCCAATCAGTTCATTGTTGCGGAGGATGTATACATTGTGACTGTAATCACTGGTATGTTTGGCTGCTACCTGGAAAGAGCCCGCGAGGAACTGATTGCCTTCCTTATCGGTGGCTTGCATGCCCAGCCCTTTGATTTCTTCAATTTTCTGCCAGCGGATTTCGTTTTTGCTTTTCCATTCTCTTGAGATGGCCAATGCAATGGGATGCGTAGAATATTTTTCCAGTGAGAAGGCAATACGCTGCAATTCTTCTATGTTCATATTACCCGTAACCGTTGCATTGGTAATGGTAAAATGACCGGTAGTTAGGGTGCCTGTTTTGTCAAATACGACCTGTTTAATGTTCCGGAATAATTCAAGGGTTTTGGCATTGCGGAATAAAATGCCATTCCGGGCTGCGCGTCCCAAACCCACGGCAATGGCGGCTGGTGTAGCCAGTCCCATAGCGCAGGGGCAGGCAATCACCAGTATGGCGATGGACCGGAGCAGGCTTACACTGAAAGCTTCCTGTGCAAAAAAATAATTGATCAGGAACGACAGTAAAGAGATGCTGATCACGGTGGGTACAAAAATGGCGCTGATTTTATCGGCTAATTGTTGTACGGGCGGTTTTTCGGCCTGAGCATCTTTTACCAAGCGAAGTATACCGGATAAAACGGTGTCTTCACCAACAGCTGTTACATAGGCTTTGATGGTTCCCGATTCCACTATACTGCCACCAATGAGGTGGTCATTCATTTTTTTGCTCAGTGGTACACTTTCGCCTGATAGCAAAGATTCGTTAACACTGGCTTCTCCCCAAAGAATTTTGCAATCCATTGGCACCTGTTCGCCCGCACGAATAAGGAGCAGATCTCCTACTTTGAGGCTTTCACTCTTTACCGGAAAAACATGTTCCTGGTGCTGGTCGTCGTAGGCAATCATATTCGCCATTGACTGCTGTTGTACAGCGAGTTTTTTCAATGATGCCTGTGTGATTTCCACAGAACGGTCTTCCATCCAGTTACCCAAAAATACCAGGGTTATAATGGTGGATGCAGATTCGTAAAACAGGTAATTATCCGGCTCGCCGATTAGGGTGCCATAGAGGCTGTACCCGAAGGCGGCAACTGCACCCAATGCAATCAACACATTCATATTGGGAATCCCCCTGCGAAGGCTTTTGAGTGCACTCCGGCCAAAAAAATCCATGCCTACCAGGAAAACGGGGATGGTAAGCCCCAACTGTAGATATGGATTCATCAGGATATGAATCTCCAGTCCGGGTACCATATGCAGCATCAGCGGTGCCGTGAATATGAAGCAAAACCAGAATCGCTGCAGGTGATTATTGAACCATTTTCTTTTTGCAGGAACCATTGCGGTAACCCCGGCTACTTTGTACCCGAGGTCCTGGATACCGTGTATCAGTTTGTCTTTGGAACTGTTTTCGGGCATTTTAAAACTCACGTCACCTCCCATGAAATTCACTTTCACTTCTTGCATGCCCTGTTCCTGCAGGAATTTGTTAACGGAAAGCGCACAGTTGGTGCAACTCATGCCTTCTACTTTCCAGTTTATTTTTTCCATACCATTTACTTTGAATAGGATGCGACTCAAGTCGTGCCTGTTACAAAGGTACCCCCGCCGGGCCGGGACTCTTTTCGATTCAGGGAGATTATTTCTACATCATGGTTGCAAGAAAAGTCAAAAGATATCCTGAGTCTACCGTTTCACCTTTCACTCCCCGTATCTTTGCCTCATGGATGCAATTTTCTCATTACCCCAGATCGGGCAGGTGGCGGCGCAATTATGGAAGGAAGGTAAATCCAGCCGGGTATGGGCATTTGAGGCGGCGATGGGTAGCGGGAAAACCACTTTTATTCATGCCTTGTGCGAATATCTGCAGGTTAAGGATACGGTGAGCAGCCCCACATTCGCCCTGGTGAATGAATACCAGAGTCCGGTTGCGGGGGTTATTTATCATATGGACTGGTATCGCCTGAAAGATACGGAAGAAGCCATTGATGCCGGTATCGACGATCAACTGCGGAGCGGCCAATATTGTTTTGTGGAATGGCCTGCCAAAGCTGCCGATTTACTTCCCGATAACTGCTTTTACGTACACATAGAAACCCTTGATCCGCAGACCCGTCGTTTGTTTACGGGTATGGAAGAAGTATAAATCTGCCCTGAAAACAGTAACTTTAAGGTTCACCGATAATACCTGTTCCCGGATATGGCCACCAGTAAACCATCCATCAGCCCTTCTTTTTCTTATGAGACCCTGGAAGAAGTCCTGGATATCAAACCCCAGGGCACCAAACTACATATAGGAATTCCGAAGGAAATCGCTTTTCAGGAAAACAGGATCGCACTCACACCCGAAGCGGTGGGGGTATTGGTAAGCAATGGTCATGTGGTTGCCGTGGAGCACAAAGCGGGAGAGGGGAGTCATTATTCCGACAAGGATTATGCAGAAGCAGGTGCCCGGATCGTATACGAAAGAGCAGAAATTTTCAAGTGCCCCATTTTGGTGAAAAGCGCACCACCGGTGGAAGAAGACATGCCGTTGTTACAGCTGAATCAAACCATTGTATCACCCATACACCTGTCGGCGCTGAAAAAATCATACATCGAAAAGATGATGGATAAGCGCATCACAGCGCTGAGCTTCGAAAACTTCAAAGATGCCAGTGGCACTTACCCCATTGTGCGTAGCATGAGTGAAATAGCAGGTAGTGCCGTTATGTTGATTGCTGGCCAGTATCTGAGCAGCTTCAATAAAGGCAAAGGCGTTTTGTTGGGTGGTATCAGTGGTATTCCACCGACTAAAGTAGTGATTGTTGGTGCCGGCATTGTTGGTGAATTTGCTACCAGGAATGCACTGGCATTGGGTGCGTCGGTAAAAGTGTTCGACAGCAATGTATACCGACTGAAACAGTTGCAGAATAATCTCGGTCAGCGTATCTGGACTAGTGTACTGGAGCCCCGTATCCTGTCCAAACAATTGAAGACTTGTGAAGTAGCAGTGGGTGCATTGAGTAATGAGTTTGGCAGGGCACCGGTAGTTGTTACGGAAGAAATGGTGGCAGCAATGCGCCCCGGCAGTATCATTATTGATGTGGCGATAGACCGTGGTGGCTGTTTTGAAACCAGTGAGCTAACCAGTCACGAGAACCCAACATTTATCAAACACGATGTTATTCACTATTGTGTTCCCAATATCCCCAGTGGTTTTGCGCGTACCGCCAGTCAGGCTATCAGTAATGTACTCATGCCATTAATGCTGGAAATCAGCGATGAGGGAGGATTGGAAGAAATGGTATGGCATAACTTTAATCTCCGGGAAGGTATTTATATGTTCAAGGGAGCCCTGACAGACTTTTACATCAGTCAGCGTTTTGACCTGAAGTTTACAGACCTGAACCTGTTAATCGCCAGCAGGCGTTAATAGCAAATGCCCGGCTAACCGGGCATTTGTTCAAACTATTGTACGGGTAGTTCTTCAATTGCCAGGTCTTTCCAGCGGATTTTGATTCCGCCGCCATCGTGGATTTGCAAGGCAATAAACCCTTCTCCTTTGCCAATTTTTTCATCGCGGAAACCATCAATGACGATTTTGCCATTAATCCAGCTGCTTACCACATCACCCTGTACTTTGATGCGCATGGTATTCCAACTGCCCATTTTCACCAGTTGCTGATCTTCATCCTTGGGTTTGATGAGCCAGCCGCGACCATAGGATTCATAAATACCACCACTGTTATGCCCGGGAGGAGCTACCTCTACCTGCCAGCCACTGATTTTAGTGCCTTCAATACCTGACCGGATGAATACACCGCTATTGCCATCGGCTTCGGGTTTGAAAGAGAGGGTGAGGATAAAATTTTTATACTGTTTCTGTGTCGATAAATAACCATATTGTTTATCTGGTCCGCTTTCACAAACCAGTTCACCGGCATCCACATACCATTTTTCTGTACCATGAATGGTCCATCCGCTCAGATCTTTACCATTAAAAAGGTTGTGTTTTTGTGCGTGCACGATGAAAGACAGCATAATGCAGCATAGCAGGAAGAATATTTTTTGCATGGCCTGTTTTTTTAAAACGATACAAGTAAATTTATTACTTATTTGTATAAGCCATGCAAAGAAGAACTTTTTTACAAAAACAACTGGGGGCAGGCGCCGCACTCGCCATGGCTCCGCTGGCGGGGATGGCTGCAGCCGGACTATCCCCAGCCGAACAGCCCTTCCAACGTAAATATGCATTTCACGATGGCATGTTCAGACAGCACGCGGGAGATGATTTCCTGGAACAGATCCGTTTCGGGTATAACCAAGGTTTTCGCGCTATTGAAGATAATGGCATGATGACCCGAACACCCGATATGCAGGAAAAAATTGGTAATCTCCTCCAGGAACTGCAAATGGAGATGGGGGTATTTGTTGTTGCTTTTGATAACTGGCCATTACAAACTTCACTTACCAGCGGGAAAAAAGAATGGCAGGATAAGTTTGTGCGGTTCTGTCAGGATGCAGTTGCCGTAGCTAAAAGATGCCACGCCAAATGGATGACAGTCGTGCCAGGTAACTATGAGCGCCAGTTACCCATGGGTATTCAAACGGCAAACGTAATAGATGCATTGCGAAAAGGTGCTGATGTACTGGCTAAACACAACCTGGTAATGGTACTGGAGCCTTTGAGTGATACGCCTGATTTGTTCCTGCGTCATTCTACGCAAACCTATGAGATATGCAAAGCTGTTAATAGCCCAGCCTGTAAGATATTATTCGATATGTACCACATGCAACGCAATGAGGGGGATATTATCAGGCATATCGACTGGTGCTGGGATGAAATAGCATATTTCCAGATTGGCGATAATCCAGGGCGAAAGGAGCCGGGTACCGGTGAAATGAATTACCGGAATATTTTCAAACACCTCTATACAAAGGGTTACCGTGGTATCTTGGGTATGGAGCATGGTAATGCCCAACCTGGTAAAGAAGGTGAACTGGCGTTGATACAAGCTTACCGGGAAGCGGATCGGTTTTGATTTTCAACTTAATTCGGAAAACTGATCTTGCCCATGCTCACTGCGGGGATTCCGTTACGTCCAGCTCCGGGGAATACGGTTCCGCCGCTTACCGCTTCATTGGCCAGTATGGCAAACAAAACAGCTTCTTTGGCATCGGGATTGAGGTCGAGATCCTGCGTATTGCGGAATGTCACCGCCGGTATCTGTTCCTGAATCTGCCGCATAAGCAGGGGATTATGCATACCCCCACCACTGGTATAGACTGTGTAATCCTGTCGTTCTCCCAAACAACGGGTGATCGCATCTGCAATCATATCAGCTGAGAAACGATTAAGTGTAGCCATGATATCGGCGTGTGTAAAATAACCATTGCCGGTTTGCTGAATGGCATTTTGCAAATAAGTCAGATTAAATAATTCGGGGCCGATGGTTTTGGGAAATCCTTTTTCAAAAAAGGTATTTTGTTTGAGTGCTGTTAACAGGTCTTGTTGTACATGCCCGCCGGAAGCTATTTGTGCTCCTTCATCAAAATATAAACCCGGGAAATATTGCTGAACGTAGGCATCCATCAATGTGTTTCCGGGGCCCACATCTGTACTGAAAACCAGGGCCGGGTCTTTGCTGGCTGGCAGGTAGGTAAAATTGGCAATTCCGCCTATATTCAGCATGATGCGGTTTTCTTTTTCGTTGCTGAAAAAAAGATAATCGCCATATACCGCCAGGGGCGCACCTTCTCCACCCGCCGCAATATGTTTCTGCCGGAAATCACTCAGCGTAATGATGCCGGTTAATACAGCCAGGTGATCACCGTCGCCAATTTGTAAAGTGGCATTACCGTAATGATCCCCGGGGTGTAAAAATTTAGGTGCATGATAAATGGTCTGACCGTGGCTGGCAATCAGGTCTACTTCATCTGGCAACACTTTCCACTTTGCCAGGCAGTCCAGCACCATGCGGGCATGCTCACGGGCGATCCAGGCATTGAGCACACAGACTTTTTCGAGATCGACATCTTTTTTGGAGAAGACTGATTTGATGGCTTCTTTATAATCCGAGTTATAAGCGGTTGTTTCAAAGGCAAGTAATTCAATAGAAGTATGGATTCCGCTGCCCGAAAAACGGCAAAGCGCTATATCCAAACCATCGAAAGAAGTACCGCTCATCAATCCGATGATGATGCGTTCTTGTTGCTGTGCCAATGCATGTAATGCCGCTATATTCCGGTTCATGGGAGAAAATTAGGGCCAAAACCCCATTTTTTATGCATAAAAACGCAAACTATTTTGCAAATCCGCAGTTTGTTGCATTAATTTGACAACTATCCAAGAGACCATGTTAAAAACCGAACGCCAGGCATATATACTCCGACAGGTTGATTTGCACAACCGTGTACTCTCCTCAGACCTCAGTGCAGCCATTCAGGTATCCGAAGATACCATACGCCGGGATTTGAATGAACTGGCCGATATGGACAAGATTATAAAGGTACATGGGGGCGCGCTTTCAAAATCTTTTCACAGTTCTTTTCTGAAAGCGGATGTGTACCAGGCTGAGAGTAAAAAGCTGATTGCCCAGAAAGCCGTTTCGCTGATCCGGAAAGACATGTTTATGTTGAGTACGGGAGGTACTACGGTGATTGAAATGGCGCGTCTGCTGCCGGAGGACCTGACTGCCACTTTTTTTACAGGAAGTGTGCCAGCCGCTTATGAATATGCACAGCATCCCAATATACAGGTGATTTTTCTGGGGGATAAGATTTCAAAAAGTTCTCTCATAGCTGTGGGGGGTGAAGCCATTTCTAAAATCAATGGTATTAAAGCCGATCTCTTTTTCCTGGGCATTAATGCTATGGACATTAGTGGTGTGAGTGATAATGATTGGGAAGTGGTACAGGTAAAAAGAGCCATGATTCAGTCGTCGCAGCAAACAGTAGTATTGACCATTTCCGAAAAACTGAATACGAATCAGCGCTTAACCATTTGCGATCTCAGTGAGATTGATATCCTGATCACAGAGCTGGATCCGCAGGACCCCATGCTGAAGCCTTACCGGGATGCCGGGATTACGGTTTTATAGCCCTTTTATCTTTGTTTGCTACGGTTTTCTTTCCTTGAAACAACGGAAGGGACGTTGATATTTTGCTTATTTTAGGATTCTATTCAAATACTGATCATGCTTCGATCTTTTTCCCTTCGTTTATACCTCGGACTGGGCATTGCCGTACTGCTGGTGCTCATTGTTGGTTTTGTAGCCGTACAATCCCTCGACAGTCAGGCTGAACAGGCTGTTTCTGTTAATATTACCCATCAGGTTATCAATAAGGTTAGAGATGTTCGTTACAATATTATGCAGATCCGAGGCGGAAGACGTGCTTTCTGGGTAACGGGATCTCCCAGGGCTATGGACCCATTTGAAAAGGGTAAGACCCTTATCCCGTTACGCATTGATGAGTTGAAACAACTGTTACAGGATAGCCCGACCGAGGTGGCAGAATTAATGCGCCTTGATTCGATGATTACCATGCTCATGAACTACTGGAATAATGCTGGGGTGGTGTACCAGGGTATGGAAGCAGAAAAAATCAAACGTATCATCAGCGAAGAAGAATCCATATTGGAGCGTATTTATACGCAACTGGAAAAAATTATCGTAGATGAAAATGCTTTATTGGCCGAAAGACAAAAGCAGGCTTCTGTTTCTGTTAATAATACTAAAATGGTGCTTTATATAGGCATTGGGGTATTGCTAATCGTGGTATTGTTACTGATTAATGCGGTGATTCAGACCTTAAAAAGCAGGTACCGCGCTGCCAAAAAACTGGAACTCAATCTTGCAGAAACAGAAAGAATCAGCAAGCAGTCGCAGGAAAAGAACTGGGTACTGGAGGGTATGAGTTATATCAATAACCGGATACAGGTGATTGAAACGACACAGGAGCTGGCTTCGCGAATCATTGGGGCATTGGTACAGTACCTGGAAGTGCCTGCCGGTGTTATTTATTTTGTGGATGAAAGTGGTAATAATCTGGTAACGGCTGCATCGGTAGCGGTAGGTGCTAATTCCAAGAAATCGTTCCGTATAGGTGAGGGTATTGTTGGAACTGCTGCACAAGCCAAGACCGTAACCATTATCCGTAACATTCCGCCTGATTACTGGAAAGTAGAGTCTGCGCTCGGACAGGTGACTGGTAATGGTGAAGTAGCTTGTATACCCCTTTGGGCCAATGACGAGTTGAAGGGACTTATTGAGCTTGGTTGCTTTGAAACATTCTCTGATCTGCAGGTATCCTTACTGAAAAACGTAACCGATATTCTTGCGGCTGCTATCAATTCATACCAGGCACGGGATCGCATTAATACCTTACTGGATGAATTACAGGAACAAAAAGAAGAATTGCTGGAACAACGGGAAGAGTTGCATCAGACCAATGAAGAGCTGAGCAGACAAGCTGAAGAATTGCAGGCTTCGGAAGAAGAACTGAGAACCCAGGAAGAAGAATTGAAGCAGATAAATCTGGAGCTAAAAGAACGAAATGATGCATTGGAAAATGCCAGGATAGCCCTGGACCAGAAAGCCCGCGAATTGGAAAATACAAGCCGGTATAAATCTGAATTTCTTGCCAATATGTCTCACGAATTGCGCACTCCGTTAAATAGTGTGCTGATTCTGGCCAAGTTACTTTCCGATAACAATACCAAGAACCTCAACCCCAAGCAGATTGAATATGCGCAGATCATCCACAAATCGGGTAATGATCTGTTGCAGCTGATCAATGATATATTAGATCTGTCTAAGATTGAAGCGGGTAAGGTGGAACTGTATATTGAAGAGGTGTCGGTTCAAACCATTGCTGAAGACATACGACAACTGTTTACGGTTGTTGCTGCCGATAAAGGAGTTCATTTCAAAACTGAAATTGCTGAGGGACTGCTTCCGGCATTGTCAACTGACAAACAACGCTTGGAGCAGGTGATTAAAAATCTCTTGTCCAATGCTTTTAAGTTTACCCCGAAGGATGGTACCATTACTTTGAAATTTTACCAGCAGGGTAGTAAACAAAATCCGAATTTATGTATTGGTGTGATTGATACAGGAATTGGTATTTCTGCTGAAAAACAACAACTTATTTTTGAGGCTTTTCAGCAGGCTGATGGATCAACAAGCAGACGCTATGGCGGAACCGGGTTAGGACTGTCTATTAGCAGGGAGTTGGTTCGTTTATTGGGCGGGCATATTGAAGTGAAAAGCGAAGAAGCCAAGGGGAGTGCGTTTACGATTGTATTACCCTTTCAGCATTTGCAGCTGACAAATAGTAAGACGCAAGCTGCAACAGCAACAGCAACAGTTATGCAGGAAACCTCTCCGGTAACAACCATGCCGATAGGTAATATCCGGGAACAGACAGCAGTGGAAGACGATCGCAATAACCTGCTGCCAGGCGATAAACTGATGCTGATTGTAGAGGATGATATCAGTTTTGCCACGATCATCCGCGATTTCGCCAGGCATAAAGGGTATAAAGTGGTAGTGGCTTTGCAGGGAGACGAGGGACTCTTCTATGCACAACGCTATAAGCCGGCTGCTATTATTCTGGATGTACAGTTACCTGTGATTGATGGCTGGACCATACTCAAACAACTGCGTGCTGATGCTAAATTGAAAGATACTCCGGTACACATCATATCAGCTTTCGATGATCTTCGTTTTAACCAGGCAGATGTAATGGCTTACCTGAAAAAACCGATAGACGCTTTAACGCTGGAGAAGGCGTTTAATATGCTCAGTGATCATATACGGGTGGGCATCAAAAAAATACTGATTGTTTCGTCGGTTCATTTTGCAGAAGATGATTTGCAAAGACTGGCTCTGGCAAAATCATACCAACTGGCATTCGAACAAATTACAAGTCCCGATGAAGTTGCCGGTCGATTACAGCAACAGCATTATGATTGTCTGATTATTCATATCGGTGGACCGATTCAACTACCGCAGGCCCAACAAATTCACGAATGGCTGGAAGCCAGACAAATACCCATGGTGATTCATCTGGATGAAGATATCAGCCAGGCAGATGACATGCAGTACCGGAAATTATCCGGAATTGTTATCCGCAGTGCGGTTTCTGCCAATGCCAGGCTTATTGATGAATTGGAATTATTCCTCCATAAAATGGAAGTAGGAGAACGGAAAACAGAATCTTCCATACCGGTAATCACAGATGATTCAATTCTTGCGAATAAACGTATACTGGTGGTGGATGATGATATGCGGAATGTATTTGCCTTGACTGCTATGCTGGAATCCAATCGCATGGAGGTCATTGCAGCCAGTGATGGGAAAGAGGCTTTGCAGCAATTGAAAGCTAATCCGGATACAAACCTGGTACTGATGGATATCATGATGCCCGAAATGGATGGCTATGAAGCCATGCAGCGGATTCGTAAAGAAATGAAACTGGTAAAACTGCCCATCATTGCATTAACAGCCAAAGCCATGGCCGGAGATCGTGAAAAATGTATTGCCGCGGGAGCTTCTGATTATATCACCAAACCGGTAGATATGCAGAAACTGTTATCCCTGATGCGGGTATGGTTGTCGCAGTAATCGAAGAATCTATATAGGAGCGCATGATGGTTAGACCCGTTTTTGAGAAACATGAGATGGAGCAATTGTTACACATGGTACATCATGTGTATGGCTATGACTTTTCAGAGTACTCAAAAGCATCGCTGAACCGGCGTATTCAGAAATTCATGCATGACAAAGGGTTGATGGATAGCAAGAGTCTGATCCAATTACTGGCAGGCGATCGGCTTTCTTTTCAGTTTTTTCTGGAAACGGTTACGGTTAATGTAACGGAAATGTTTCGGGACCCTTCATTTTACAAATGTCTGCGACAGCAGGTGATTCCTATCCTGGCTACCTATCCGCAGATTAATATCTGGCATGCGGGTTGTGCCACCGGTGAAGAAGTGTATTCATTGTGTATTCTGTTGCATGAGGCCGGTTTGTTACATCGTTGCCGGATCTATGCAACGGATATCAGCCCTGCCAACCTGGAAATTGCCAAGTCTGGGGTATTGCCCCTGCATCATATGCGGGAGTATACTGCTAATTACCATGAGTCGGGCGGCGTACTGGATTTTTCTGATTATTACACAGCACACTACGATAAAGTGTTGATCAATAAACAGATTCGTGAGCGGGTGGTATTCCTGCAGCATAACCTGGTAACTGATCACTCTTTCAATGAATTTCAGCTGATCCTGTGCAGAAATGTTATGATTTATTTCAATAAGCAGCTACAGAATAAGGTATTGAAGCTGTTTTATGAAAGCCTGTCGCCATTGGGTTTTCTGGCATTGGGCATGAAAGAATCTTTATTGTTTTCGGAGATTAAAAGCAAAATGTCTGCTTTTGAATCCGCTGTCAAAATCTATCGAAAGAAAAACAAATGAAACAGGTACCGGACTATCAGGTGGTTTTAATTGGCGGATCGGCCGGCAGTATCCCGGTGATCAGTGAATTATTGCAACAATTGCCGGCAACTTTTAAAATACCTGTTGTGCTTATTGTACATCGCATGCGGAATATCAACAGTCAGCTCGATGTATTGTTTTCCCGTAACGCGGTTACCCGAAAAGTGGTGGATACAGAAGATAAAATGGCTTTACAGAAAGGCAAGGTTTACCTGGCGCCGCAGAATTATCATCTGCTTTTTGAAGACGATAAAACACTGAGCCTGGATTATTCCGACCCTGTTTTTTTCAGTCGGCCATCTATTGATGTGAGTTTTGAAAGCGCAGCGGCAGTATTTGGACCGGCCACACTGGCAATATTGCTGAGTGGGGCAAACCAGGATGGTTCTAACGGAGCAGCTATTGTGGCTGCATCCGGGGGTACGGTATGGGTACAGGATCCAGCTACGGCAGAGTCTGACGTGATGCCGCTGGCTGCTGTACGTGCATGTGCGCAGGCACTGGTATTAACACCCGCTGAGATGGGAAAACAACTTCAACAATTATAAGTAACCTATTATACTATGCAACACCCTGTTAAACAAAAAGATTTTACCATCCTGCTGGTTGACGACAGGCCGGAAAATCTCTTATCGCTGGAAGAAATATTGCTGAAGCCTGGCCGGGTCTTCCTGAAAGCATCTTCCGGAAATGAGGCTTTGAAAACGGTGTTGCGTAACGAAGATATCGGCCTCATTATGCTGGATGTGCAGATGCCCGAAATGGATGGTTTTGAAGTAGCCCGTATTTTAAAATCTAATGTTCGCAGCAAGGATATCTCCATCATTTTTGTAACAGCATTGAGCCGGGAAGAGCAGTATGTATTAAAGGGTTTTGCGGAAGGAGCGGTTGATTACCTGCAAAAACCGCTTGATATTAATATTGTGCGGGCCAAAGTAAATGTATTTGAACAGCTGTATTTTAACCAGTATCGCCTCAGGCAGGCAATGGAAGAGCTGGATAAGATCAATAAGCAACTGGAACGCTTTGTATACATTGTCTCACACGACCTGAAATCACCGCTCTCTTCCATTGTGATGATGCTTGATCTGCTCCGCACCGACCAGCATGTGAAACAAAATTCAGATGTGGCCGAAAATGTATCCATGCTTTATGAAGCATCGGGCCGTTTGTCAAATATGATTATGTCGCTGCTGGAATATTCCACCACCAGCTTGTCGCAGCAAGTGATGGAAACTGTAGATACTTTCGCCATGGTGCAGCATGTGGCCGCAATGCTCTTCCCACCCCGACATATCAGTATTCGTGTATCACCCGATATGCCTGTACTGGAAACCCGGAAAGTAAAACTGGAACAGGTGTTTCAGAACCTGCTGAGCAATGCCATTAAATACAATGATAAAGCTGAAGGTGTTATTGAGGTGGGATTGACGGATAAAGGCGCTTTCTGCGAATTTTTTGTACGCGATAATGGTCCCGGTATTGAAGAACAGGATCAGTCCCGCATCTTTAAACTTTTTGAAACCACCAGTAATGCATCCCGGCAGGATAGCAGTACGGGCATCGGGCTAAATCTTTTAAAAATGATAGTGGAGGAGCAGGGCGGGAAAATCTGGGTGCAATCGGAAAAAGGAAAAGGCAGCACATTCTTCTTCGAATGGCATAAATAGTTTTTATTTATAGTCCAGGATATCTATTCGCTCCGAACAGAAAAGATATTCCTCCGGGTCGTTACTGCTCACAATAACCAGCCGGTCTCCTGCATACCGGCTAATCAGTTCCTGGTATAACTGGTATCCTTTTTTATCGAGGTTGGTACAAGGCTCATCCAGGAGCAGCATGGCAGTATCGGAAAAAACAGCCTGTGCCAGTTTAATGCGCTGTTTCATACCACTGCTGTAATAGCGGATTTGCTTCTGGGCTGCATGTTCCATGTCAACGATACGCAATATCTCCGGTATGCTTAGTCCGGGTAGCAGGGGTTTGAATGACTGGTGAAACTGCAGGAATTCTGCAGCCGTCATTTCTTCAATGATCTCCAGGTAGGGTGCTGCCAGTGCAATATGGCGATATACATGATCGGCTTCTATGGGCTCTTGCTGGTATTGCCAGTGGCAGGCTCCGGTACTGAGTGTCATACTACCCGCAATACATTGTAGTAAAGTGCTTTTGCCACTGCCATTCGGACCCGTAATGGCATAAGCTTGTCCGCTGGTTAACTGATATTCCAGGTTGCGGAATATCCAGTCGCGGTTAAACTTTTTACCTGCATTACTGAGCTGAATCTGCATGGAGTCAAATTATTCCGATCGACGGCTGTGTCGGATATTGATTAATCTTCGTCGCTGCCGCCCTTGCTGAAGCGTTTGATGATACCTCGTCCGCTTTCACGGATAAAGGTTACTATTTCATCACGCTCATCACTGGCTGGCAGTTCCTCTTCAATAAATTCAAGTGCTTGTGAAGTGTTGAGTCCTTTGTTGAAAATGATGCGATAGATATCCAGGATATGATTGATTTTCTGTAATTCAAATCCTCTTCTTTTTAGCCCCACACTATTAACACCTCCATAACTCAGGGGGTTCCGAACAGCTTTGATATAAGGAGGGACATCTTTGCTTACCAGGCTACCTCCGGCTATATATGCATGCTGACCAATGGTGACAAACTGGTGAACCGCACTTACACCGGCAATCCATGCCCAGTCACCCATCACCACATGTCCGGCCAGTTGTACACTGTTGCTGAGGATACAATTGTCGCCAATCAGGCAATCGTGTGCTATATGGCTGTATGCCATGATGAGACAGTTGTTGCCTACCTTGGTTTTCCAGCGATCGGTTGTGCCTCGGTTGATGGTTACGAATTCACGAATGGTGGTATTGTCGCCAACTTCAACGGTGGTACGTTCGCCATTGAATTTTAAATCCTGTGGAATGGCGCCAATAACTGCGCCGGGAAATATGCGGCAATTTTTTCCGATGCGTGTACCATCCATGATGGTTACATTACTGCCGATCCAGGTGCCTTCCCCAATCTGTACATCACCATGGATCACAGTAAAGGGATCGATCTTTACATTGGGTGCGATCCTGGCATTGGGATCTATATAAGTATAGGGATGCGTCATATTGCTGGGTTATCGTTGGTCCTTGTTTGTGTTTAAGGGCGTTTTACTACCTGCGCTACCAGGTCGGCTTCCGTAGCTACTTTTCCTCCCACATACACAGTACCCCGCATTTCACAGATACCTCTGCGAATGGGGCCGGTGAATTCCATTTTCAGCAGCATGGTATCACCGGGGCGAACCATTTGTTTGAATTTACAATTATCAATCTTGAGGAAATAAGTGTCGTATTCGCCTTCGGGCATGGAATTGATGCAGAGGATGCCACCGGTTTGGGCCAGTGCCTCAATCTGTAAAACACCAGGCATTACCGGATTACCGGGGAAGTGGCCAGGAAAGAACCATTCATTGAAAGTTACATTCTTTACGCCCACGATATGCGTGTCGCTCAATTCAATGATTTTATCTACAAAGAGGAAGGGATGTCTGTGTGGTAATGTTTTTTCAATTTTTTCCAGTGGGAAGATGGGGGGCATGGTTGGATCATAC
>JAACZQ010000101.1 GCA_009996675.1 Chitinophagaceae bacterium | reverse complement strand
TGATTTACGGACACGATGGATTTGCGGGTGAACTGGGACATACCATCATTATTCGCGATGGTCGCCTGCATGAAGGAACGGGTAAACATGGTTCACTGGAAAGTTATGCCTCGGCCACCGGTGTACGGTTAACCACACTGGAACTGCTGGCCCAAAGCGATCGCCCCAGTCAATTGCGCAATTATCCTCCGGAAGAAATCGACTCCAAAAAAGTATACGATGCAGCCATGGAGGGAGATGAACTGGCCAAAGAAATTTTTGACTATACCGGTAAAATACTGGGACTGGCCCTGGCCAATTTTGTGATGTTCTCCAGTCCGGAAGCCATTGTGTTGTTTGGTGGTTTAACCAAATCGGGGGACCTCATCCTCAAGCCCACCCGCGAAAGCATGGAAGCCAACCTGATACAGGTATTCCAGAACAAAGTAAAAATCCTGGTGAGTCACCTCAAAGAATCAGACGCCGCCATCCTGGGTGCATCTGCATTGGTTTGGGATATGAAGTAGTTTTTGGTTTATGGTTTTGGGTTTATGGTTTTTAGTTTGGGGTTGGGACTTGTAGTTTAGATTCAGCATAAACTATAAACCATAAACTAAAAACTATAAACTAAAAACCAACCAACACGGCCGGTACCGGCCGTTGGGCTCCTTTATCGCTGGGTGTAATGGTTGGTTTACCGTTGATGAGTAAACAACTACTGCCGCCGCCATCGAGGTTCATGGCTTCTATACAGCCAATCTCCTTTAATAATTGCGCTTCTTGTTTCAGGGTGGCCCCTTCTGCTTTGCCGGGAAAGCGTCCTTCCACAACCAGTAAAATCAGTTGACGGTCGGTCGTATAACCGATGGCTGTCCGGGGATGCTTATCGTCGATGGCTTTACCGGCAAACTTAATTTCTTCATTATTGGTGATCAGTATTTGGCCATCCTGCAGTAATACGGGGCCACCACCAAAAGCGGTTTGCATTTTCCATTTACGGAACTGTCCTTTTTCCAGCATGGCGGCTGCGCTGTGTTTGGCAATACTGTCTTTGAAAAAGGGAATGGGCTGCTGACTGGCATAAGGTATGGAACGGGTGGAATCGGTATACAACCAGGCAATATCAATCCGTTTGCGTTTATCGATACCAATGGCACTGCCAAAAGGGTGGCGATAGGTTAATGTGTCTTTGCCACGGCCGGGCAGGCTGTGTTGCTGGTAGGCCAGCATTTGCCCATCCCGCATAACAATATTCAGATTGCTGTTGTGTTCAAACTCAAAGAAAGTAGTATTCATCACGATAACAGGCTTCACAGATTCCTGTTCAAAATACTGTGTGGGGGTATATCTTTTCCCATTGCCCACACGTGCAGAAACAATTCTGGCTTTATTGGCCAGGTCAATACGCACATAATAGGCAATACTGGGTTTACCATCAATGGGGTCGGTTGACCGGTACACATGTATACCCGATGGCAAAGGGCCAAAAGCGGTATCTACATTCTGCCACTGGTGTTGCGCTATTGCATTGAGTGCTGCGCAACTGAAAACAAGCAAACTGATAAACTTGGGGATAAACACAGGATCTATTTTAAGGTGCATAAAAATGCCGGGAGATCAGTCCCGGCATGGTATTCAAAAGTATTAAGCAATGATTTGTTCCTGCGCTGTACGGGAAGCTTCCCATTGCGCCCTGCCCCAACCCTTGATCACATGTTTCTCACTGTGGTAGGAAGAACGAACCAACGGACCACTTTCCACATAATCAAATCCCAGCTCATATCCGATAGCACGGTATTCAGCAAATTCATCGGGATGCACAAAACGCTGTACAGACAGGTGTTTGCGGGTGGGTTGCAGGTACTGACCCAGGGTCAATACATCGCAGCCTACATTCACCAGGTCTTTCATGCTTTGAATCACTTCTTCTTTTGTTTCACCCAAGCCCAGCATCATACCAGTCTTGGTACGCATACCGCCTTTTTTCAGCATCTGCAGCACTTCCAGGCTGCGGTGATATTTAGCCTGTACACGCACTTGTTTGGTAAGGCGTTCCACCGTTTCCATATTATGACTCACAACTTCCGGAGCAGCGTCAATAATGCGCTGTACCTGATCCGCATTGCCTTTGAAATCGGGGATCAGGGTTTCGAGGGTGGTATCGGGATTGAGGTTCTTAACGGCATGAATGGTATTATACCAAATGGTAGAACCCCCATCTTTCAACTCATCGCGGTCCACACTGGTTAATACCGCATGTTTTACCTTCATCAGGTGAATGGCTTCAGCCACACGCTGGGGTTCATCCCAGTCAACCGGTGCCGGGCGACCGGTTGCTACGGCACAGAAACCACAGCTGCGGGTACATACATTACCCAGGATCATGAAAGTAGCAGTACCTTCTCCCCAGCATTCGCCCATATTCGGACAATTGCCACTTTCACAAATGGTATGCAGTTTATGGGTATCCACCAATCCGCGCACATGTTTATAGCTTTCGCCGATGGGAAGTTTAACACGAAGCCAGTTGGGCTTTTGAATACGGGTGGATTGGGTATCTATTTTGGGAACAACGGGTAATTCTTGCATGGAACGCCTCAATTTTTAATCAGTAACCCGGGCAAATGCCCTAATCATCCATTACGATGCAAAAATAAGTCACTTTCGCTTACCAAAAGTAAGGGCCACATAAGCGTTGAAAAACAGCCTTTTTTCCTTGTTTAACAACAGAATAGGCATTTTCTGGGTATAATATTCGGCGTTCAGTCCCACTTCCAATGCAGATAGTACCTCATTATAACGGCCATAATCGAAGCGCAGGGCTGTTCTGATATGGGCTCCGGGTACGAATTTGATTTCACCAAATCCTTTGGTAAAACTACCCCTGCCTAGGATGATATTGGGGTCGAGGAACAGGTTATCGTTGTTATCGTATTTGATCTCTTCCTGCTGGTTGGTAACCGGGTTCTGGATTTCAATATAGTAAGGCTTGAGCAGGCCTGCGGAGAGTCCGCCCCCATAAATCGCACTCACAGCCACGCCGTTTTTATTACCCTTACCGCCGATGAGTTTTTGCTGGCCGAAGCCCAGTTTCAGGTTGTAGAAATTATTTCTTTTCCCGTAAATATAACTGGACACAATCAGGAAGCCGGAAGAGGCGCTGATCGTAGGTACTTTCTCTTCCTTGGGATGTTTGTGTTCTCCCAGTTCAATCCACCAGAGATTGGTTTTGGTAATGGTTTTATACTTACCATGTTCATAAAACATACCCCAGCCATCGGTATTAAACTTAAAGCCAAAAGCGCCCTGTTTGTGATAAATCAATGCCCCCTCTTCTTCCTGTTTGATGAGTTGGTTGATTTTTTCTTTACGTTCGGCCCTTTTCTGTGCTTTCTCCAGCTGTGAAGCAGAAGGATTTTTCTGAGCAAAACCTGCCGTAACTCCCAATACACCGATAACGAATAATAGCTTCTTCACTTCCATTTGATTTGTTACTTGTAAATTTAAAGCAAAATTGACGCAATGACTTCACAAATTATTTATAAAGGCGGGCTTCGCACCACCGCTGTTCATTTGCAGAGCCAGACCACCATTGAAACCGATGCTCCTACCGACAACCAGGGTAAGGGTGAACGTTTCTCCCCCACTGATCTGGTAGCCACAGCCCTGGGTACCTGTATGGTTACTACTATGGCCATTAAAGCCCGCACCATGGATATTGAATTGGAAGGTACCCGTGTAGATGTTACCAAAGTCATGGTGAGTGACCCCAGACGCATCGGTAAAATCATTGCCCATGTGTTCTTTCCCCCCGGTCTGCACCTGGATGATAAGACACGCGAAATACTGGAACGCACTGCCAGAACCTGTCCGGTAGAAAGGTCTCTCCATCCGGATCTGGAACTGGACCTGGCTTTCTACTGGTAATCAGACCCCAGGACCGAGTATTTTGTTGCCTACCGCACAATCCAGGCACCGTTTATTAACGCAATATTGGGTATATAATTCCAGTAAAGCCTGTGTATCCATGGCCGTACGCGCCGGAATATTGGCCTGCTTCCAATAACGGATAATGGTATTTTGTTCTGCCGGCAACTGGTATAACCAGTGTATGAGCCGTTCTTTCCGGTCGGTCTGTTGCTGCTGGTGTGCATCGGCAAACAATAAGGGTATGAGCACATTGATGAGCAGGTTCTGCTGCATGGCACTGCCCAGTACCGGGGCTGCTTTCGCTGTTGCTTTGCCAAAACAATAATGGTGATGCCAGTAATCTCCGGCCTCTACCGCCAATAACTGTTGCAGGTTGCGCCAATCCCCGGCCTGCCGGCATTGTGCAAAAAAATGTTCCTGCGTATGCAATAGCATGGCCAGTTGTGCCAGCCGGATGGTTGGAAAACCTGCGGGACGCATGCGCAGGAAAGCAGGCGCTGTACGGATCTGCGCTAACCGGTATTTCTGTTGCAGGAATAAAAATTCTGTTTGCAGCAATTGTTGGTAACCATCTTTGGGTTTACCCTCCAGTAAACGGGCCTGTCCCAGTAACAATGCTTCGAGCTGATGCAGTTTGTTACGATGCCTCGCCAGCAGGCTGATGGGCAGGGAGACGGCTACCTGTTCAAATAAAAGGGTATTCACTTTACGGCCAAAGCCCGCTGCCAGTTGCTGCCAGCACAGTTCTTCCCAATGTGTTTTCAGTGCTGCTAATTTTTCCAGCAACTGTGCTGTTTTTCGTTCCAGCCTGCTCACCACCAGCCTTTCTTTCCAGGCATACCAGGCCAGCTCATTGAGTGCAGGCAACTGCGGGTGACAGGGTATCCAACTGGGCTGAAACAGTAATTGCTGGTATCGTTGCAGCAGGTGAACGGGTACCAGGGGCTCCAGCACCAGCGTGGGTAAGTCCACCGGCATATCATCGATCCAGACCACATGCAGAATGGTATGCCGGTAATGCGGATCGGGACCGTGTGTATGCCGGTACCAGTCGGAAGCCCGGATATGCACTTCCACCTGCCCTGCCAAAAGGATGGTACCGATACGGATCTTAGCAGCCGTAAAATCCGGCCCCTGATCCTTGTTCCAGTTACCGGCAAACAGGATCGTAAGCGGTTCCCCAGCGGTGGTGTACAGCTCCTGCCGGTTGAAATAACCGTAGCGCCAGATGAATTGCAGTAAGGCTTCTGAAATAAGCGGATCGGTGATCATCCGCTGAAGCTAGCGGGTATGGGCTTGCGGTTTATACCTGATTTCGTATGCCCAGTTCATTCAATACCTGAACCACCCGGCTCACAGGTAATCCCATGACATTGTAGAAATCCCCTTCCACCTGTTGAATACCTACCACACCAATCCATTCCTGGATGGCGTAAGCACCGGCTTTATCATAGGGCTGGTATTTGTCTACATAAAATACAATCTGCTCTTCCGTAAGCGGATGAAAAGAAACCCAGGTGGTATCGGCAAAAGCAGTTTCACCGGCATCATGCAGCAATACCACACCGGTGATAACCCGGTGCCGGTTCCCCGATAATTTGCGCAAGGTTGTAATGGCTTCTTCCCGGCTATTCGGTTTACCAATGATTTCATCTTGCAAGACCACCACTGTATCTGCTGCCAGAATCATCCGCTGTGGTGTTCCCGCACTGGCTAACTGACTGGCCACCGCTCTTGCTTTTTCACGGGCAATATAAACCGGCACATTCTCAATCGGTAATGTATCGGGATAGGTTTCACTGGTATCACTGACCATTACTTCGAAGGGTATTTCAGCCCATTCGAGCAATGTTTTACGGCGGGGTGACTGAGAAGCCAGAATAAGCATAATAACTATGGATAAATACGAAAAAATACCATGGATAAAATACCAGCCAGCATTACATATTTAATGGCTGAACTGAGTTTATGATAATCCGCAGGTGTTTGCGCTTTGAACAATTTTCGGAATATCCACAACAGGGGCAATATAATAGCCAGCAGGCAATACAAAGCGCTATGCCACCATCCCAATGGAATCACATACAATTGCAATAAAGCAAGGGAAGCAATCAATACAATCAACCAGACAGCCACAAATACCTTACTGGCATTGATCCCCCAGGCAATGGGCATGGTGCGGCAACCATATCTGCGATCGCCTTCTACATCTTCCATATCTTTTACTACTTCCCTTACCAGGGAAATGATAAATGCAAAGCCGGCATACAAAGCCGTTAACCGGAAGAAACGTGCATCCTGTGCACCGGTTGACATCAGCTGATGAATGGTTAAGGGGTATTTAGACAGGAAGAGTATGAGTATTACCCAGCCGGTTAAAAATGAAATCAGCAGGTTGCCAACCAGCAACTGTTTTTTGAGATTGGTGGAATAAACCCACAACAAAACCACACAGGCCATATTGGCCAGTACCAGGTGCCAGTAAAGCGATAGCGGTAAAGCATAAGCAGTGAAAAACAAACCCGTCATGCTTAATACCATATGCCAGAAAATAACCCAGCGACGGTTGATGATCACATTCACCACCACTTTCTGCGGCTTATTGATCTGATCAATATTCAGGTCGAAATAATCATTGATGATATTGCCTGCAGCTGCAATACATACCGATGCAATCACGAGGAAGTAAAACTGTCGTAAGCCTTCTGCCCCAACCGGACCATAGATCCGTTGATAAATACAATACTCAAACAACAACTGGGTCAGTATAATGAATACCAGGTTGGGCCATCGGACCAGTTGCAGGAAAGCTTTGACGAGTTTCAAAATATGTTATACGGTTAACGGGGTACGAAATACATTATTGAGCGCGAACGCTTTCATCTTCATTCCAGTCGTTGCGAAGCTTCAGCACTTTTTCAATCACATCCCTCACACAGCCATCCCCGCCTTTGAGGGGTGAAATGTACAGGGCTACTGTTTTCACTTCCTGGGCTGCATCGGCCGGGCAACATGGCAAACCAGCCAGTCGCAGTACCGGTAAATCCGGCATATCATCACCCATGAACAATACCTGTTGCGGCTGCAGCCCGTGTTCCTGCATGAATTTAGTCAATACCGTGGCTTTATCGCTTGTTTTCATCCAAACCTGGGTTACGCCCAGTTTATGCAAGCGGTTACGCACTTCTTCGGAATCGCCACCGGAGATCACCAGCACATGGTATCCTTTTTTGACGGCCAGCTGCAAAGCATAACCGTCGCGGATATTCATGCGCCGGGCCATCAGTCCGTTTTCCAGGATCAGCAGGCTGCCATCGGTGAGTACCCCATCAACATCAAAAACCAGGGTGGTAATATGTTTGAATCGTTCCAGCATAACCGGCAGCTTGTTTAAGATTGATTATCGCGCCACTCATATACCCAGGCACTCTGGATCATTTCCAGGTGACCTTCATTACTCTCTTCGCGTTTACCCGCAAAATTGGGTATCTCCAGTATCCATTCCAGCAGATCCGTGAAACGGATGCGGTAGATTTTACTTTCGCCAAAATCATCTCCAAAACGTTCGTAGAGTTTCATGGCAATGTCTTCATGGTCCGCCCAGTGAATCGGAGGCTCAAAATGGGTCATAGTATCAGTTAAAGTTGGTCAAGTAATTGGTTATATGCATCCGGTTATTCACCCAGGAACTGGGTTTGATCGGGTAAAGTCACTTCCACTTCACCACCCCCCTGCTGTAAAACACACTGACAACCCAGTCTTGAATTCAGGCGTGGGTTGATAGCGCGGTCAATGAAATCTTCTTCCCGGTCGCTCAGTTCTTCCAGGTAATCGGCACCTTTTTCTACATAGAGGTGACAGGTACTGCAGGCACAAACGGCCCCGCAGTTATGGTGTAAATCAATGCCATTATCCAGGCAAACTTCCAGCAGGCTCTGATCCGGTTCAATATTCGTCAGTGTTACGGGCTCCAGTCCTTTCTGCTCAAAATTGATCTTAATCGTGTACATATCGGTTCTCTTAGGAGTGCAAAACTACCTCAAAACAATTGCTTTAGGTGCATTGTTGCCTGGTTTTGGTCTTCGCAAAACGGAAAATCTGCACTCAGGGCAGTTTTTCATGGCCAAAACGGGTTAATATGCTGTTGGTGAGGGTATCATATACCCTGAGCAGTTCCGGATAGGATTGCAGCAGGGCCCTGTGGCGTTCCAGTGTATCATAATTGCCCCGGAAAGCCGGACCGGCCTGCTGATCTGCCGGTTGCTGTGCAGCAATACCCGCTGCCGTAGCTTCTATCAGTGGCTGAAAAAGACGGAGATCGATGTTTTCCGCAGTGCCATATTGATTTGCCAGATCATACAGGTGATTGGTAAAGTTGGATACCATGGCAGCCATCAGGTGCATCTTTGCCCTTTGTTCATCACCGGCCTCGGTGACCTGTGCAGACAGTTCCCTTGCCAGTACCGTAACCCGGGCCAGGGTTTCGGGTGTATTACCATCCACCACAACCGTGCAAACACCCAGCCTGTCCATGCTTTTGCGGATCATTTTAATGGGCCAGATCACCCCATATTGACGGCCAGGCGCCGCCAGGGTATTCAGCGATACGGTACCTGCCGTATGCAGCACCAGTCCCTGTACCGGAGGTAGGGCCGCCGCCACAGCAGCTACGGCAACATCGGCTACGGCAATAATATAAGCATCTGCGGTAACAGACAATGTATGTAATGCCACAACAGGCCTGGCATCCAGCAGGCTTGCCAGTGCCGCGGTTCGTTCCGGATTCCGGCCCCAGACTTGCGTAATGCGATGGCCCTTTGCCTTCCATTCCTTTCCCAGTACATGCGCAACATGGCCGGTACCAATGAGAACAAGCTCCATATCTTTATCTTATGAAAATGAAGTTAGCACAAAGAGTTGTGATCGGTTATTATAAGACCAAACTGAGGACACTGGAACTGGTATCGGTCTCCAAAGCAGCAGAACAGGCTTTCAAAATATTTTGCACGCCTTATGTGCGTAGTCGCAATACCACCATGCCCGCTTTGTTTCACAATGCAGAACCCCTGGAAATGACATTGGAAGGGCTGCGCCTGCGTGGATTCCGGTGGTTACCCAAACAGGCCAATGGCCGAAAGGCGCTGGTGGCACATGGTTTCAGCAGCCGGTCATACAAGTTTGAGAAATACATACAATTATTACTTAGGCAGGGGTATGAAGTAGTGGCTTTTGATGCACCGGCACATGGACTCAGCGAGGGTAAAACCATTCATGCCATTTTATACAAACGCATGCTGCTGGCCGTGGATGCACGCTGGGGGGTGTTTGACCTGATGCTGGCGCATTCACTGGGCGGACTGGCTACGGCCCTGGCCATCACGGAAACAGATCCGCAGATCCGCCGCAAACTGGTACTGATTGCTCCGGCCACCGAAACCCGCAGTGCCATGGATGGTTTCATACAGCTCATGCATTTATCCCGACCGGTAAGCCAGGCATTGGAGGACCTCATCATACAACTGGCCGAACGGCCGCTGGATTATTTTTCTGTTACCCGATCGGTGCAGCAGGTTGCACACCCGGTATTGTGGATACACGATAAGGGCGACCGCATTTGTCCCTATGCCGATACCTTGCCCGCACAGGCTTTGGCATTGCCCCATGTGCAGTTTCACATTACAGAGGGGCTGGGACATAACCGTATCTACCGCGATGCGCAGGTAGTGAGCCGGGTACAGCAATTCCTGCAGGAAGCCTGGTAAAACCAGGTAAAAACCACCGGATGAATACCTGAGTTCGGTCAAGATTTTTTGTGTTTTCGCGGTTTCAACTAATATTGCAGGGTCTATCAGGGTTTTTGCATACCATATAAATATGTATGAAGCCTGACCGGAAACTGTTGTTTACCGCTTGTATCAATGATCGTATCAAGCTGAAATCTAAGGTTATACATGGCTAAGAATTTATTGATTGTTGAGTCACCGGCCAAGGCCAAAACCATTGAAAAGATTCTCGGAAAGGATTTCGAGGTCAAGAGTTGTTATGGCCATATCCGGGACCTGGAAAAGGATGATATGGGCATTGATGTGGGCAACCAGTACCAGCCCCGGTATATTGTACCGGATGAGAAAGAGCGGGTGGTGAAGGAATTGCGCCAGTTAGCCAAGAAAGCCGATGAGGTTTGGCTGGCATCGGATGAGGACCGTGAGGGGGAAAGCATCAGCTGGCACCTGGCTGAAGTATTGGGACTTGACCCGAAAACCACCAAACGTATTGTTTTCCACGAGATCACGGCCCCTGCCATTAAAAAGGCCGTGGAACAGCCCCGCCGCATCAATATGAACCTGGTGAATGCCCAGCAGGCACGCCGGGTGCTGGACCGGCTGGTAGGTTTTGAACTGAGCCCCGTACTCTGGCGTAAGATTGGTATGCAGCGCAGCCTCAGTGCCGGCCGGGTACAGAGTGTGGCGGTACGACTGATTGTAGAACGTGAAAGGGAGATCAATCAATTTATTCCCGAGAGCAGTTATAAGATAGAAGCCCTGCTGGCTGCCAAAGATATCCATGGCAAAGCCGTTACTTTCAAAGCCGAGGGTCCTGCCCGTTCCCAAACACTGGCAGGTGCGCAGGATTTCCTGAAGTCCTGTCAGGGCGCTGACTATACAGTGACCGATGTAAGCGTTAAGCCTGCACGCCGCTCACCCGCAGCACCGTTTACCACTTCCACCCTGCAACAGGAAGCAGCCCGTAAACTGGGGTATGGCGTGAGTAAAACCATGTTACTGGCACAGAAACTCTACGAAAGCGGTAAGATCACCTATATGCGTACCGACAGCATTAACCTGAGTGATACAGCCATGGCTGATATCAATAAGGAAGTGCATAACAGCTATGGCGCCGATTATTACCAGCCCCGGAAATACAAGAATAAAAACGAGAATGCGCAGGAAGCGCACGAAGCCATCCGCCCTACTTATATGAGTAATCGCACGGTGGCCGATGAAGATACCCGCAGACTTTATGAACTGATCTGGCGCAGAACCATTGCCTCCCAGATGAGTGATGCGGAATTTGAGAAAACCATTGCCAAAATCAATATTTCCACCAACCGCGAAAACTTAACAGCTACCGGTGAAGTGATGAAATTTGATGGTTTTTTAAAAGTATACCTCGAAGGTAAAGACGATGAGGAAGATGAAGACAATGAAGGTATGCTTCCACCCCTGGAAGCCGGTCAGCAGCTGGAGTTCCGGGAAATGACGGCTTCCGAAAAATTCACCCGTCCCGCCCCCCGCTATACAGAAGCTTCCCTGGTTAAAAAGCTGGAAGAACTGGGTATTGGCCGTCCCTCTACCTATGCCCCTACCATCTCTACGATCATCAAAAGAAATTATGTAGAGAAAAGGGATAAGGAAGGGATCAAACGGGAAGTGAATATTTTACGGTTGAAAAAAGATCAAACCATTGCCAAGGAAATCGTACTGGAAAATACGGGTGCGGAAAAAAATAAACTCTTCCCCACTGATCTGGGTATTGTGGTAACCGATTTCCTGAAACAGCATTTCGGAAAAGTGATGGACTTTGGTTTCACCGCACGCATTGAAGAAGAGTTTGATGAAATAGCCGAAGGCAAACTTCGCTGGAACAGCATGATTGATGGCTTCTACAAACCATTTCATGAAAATATCGAGCATACCCTGGAAAATGCAGAGCGTGCCAAAGGCGAACGGGAGCTGGGCATGGATGAAGCTTCGGGTAAAAAAGTCATTGCCCGCATGGGTCGTTATGGCCCCATGGTACAGATTGGTCATGTAGACGATGAGGAAAAGCCCCGCTTTGCCCGTTTAAAAGCCACACAGAGCATTGAAACCATCAGCCTTGAGGAAGCCATGGAGCTCTTCAGCCTGCCCCGTACACTGGGCGAATTTGAAGGACAGGAAGTATCGGTGAATGTGGGTCGCTTTGGTCCCTATATCAAACTGGGAGAAGATCAATTCATTTCCATTCCCAAAGGGGAAGACCTGCATACCATGGATCTGGACCGCGCCGTGGAACTCATACAGGAGAAACAGCAGGCCGATGCACCCATTGGTTATTACCAGGAATTACCGGTAACCAAGGGCAAGGGACGTTTTGGGCCCTTCATCAAATGGAATGATATGTTCATCAATATCCCCAGGGCTTATGATTTCGACAACCTAAGTCAGCAGGATATCAATGAACTGGTATCCAAAAAGCTGGAAAAAGAAGCCAATCGCTTTATTCGTCAGTGGCCCGAAGAAAAAATCAGTATCGAGAATGGTCGCTGGGGTCCCTTTATCCGCTTCCAGAAAAAAATGCTGAAACTGGGTCGCAAAACAGATGGCGGCAAATACACAGCCGAAGAACTGGTAGCAATACCACTGGAAACCATCAAACAGATGATTGAAGAGCAGGTGCCCAATGCCTTCTCCAAAAAAACAAAAACAGCTACCAAAAAAGCGGCGGCACCGAAGAAGGCAGCCAAAAAAGCGGCTCCTAAAAAAGCAGCCAAGAAGGTCGCCAGGAAAAAATAAACCACATCAATTCAATAAAAAGGTCGGATTCGCTTATTGCCAATCCGACCTTTTTTATAACAGGATCATCCGTTTGTATTAACGTCCCATCTGACGCAGGAACCGCACATGGGCCACCACTGCTTTGCGCATGGTGGGGTATTCAATGTATTGTAACTGGTACTCGCGGCATACAGCACGTACGATCTCACTGATCGCCGGGTAATGCACGTGTGATATTTTGGGAAACAGGTGGTGTTCGATCTGAAAATTCAATCCACCCACCAGCCAGCTCACCAGTTTATTGCGGGTAGCAAAATTGGCGGTGGTTTTAATCTGGTGCGCCGCAAATTCATCGGGCAGTTTATTGCTCTCGGTATCGGCCACGGGGAAAGCAGTGTGTTCCACGGTATGTGCCAGCTGGAAAACAATACTCAATACAAAACCCGCCACCAGGCTCATCACCAGGAAACCAATCAGCCAGTTCAGCCAGCCGGTAACCAGGATGGGGATCAGGATGAAGAATGCAGCGTGATACAGTTTCACACCCCAGAACTCAATATGATCTTTAACGGCCATTTTTTTCAGGGGCACATTGCCAATTTTACGGGAGAAATATTTATTGTAGTCGGCAAAGAAAATCCAGAACACATACAGCATCATGTACAATACCCAGAAATATACATGCTGGAAGCGGTGCAGTTTATATTTTTTCTGCGTAGGTGCCATACGCATGAGCAATCCTACTTCAATATCATCATCCACCCCATCTACATTGGTAAAACTGTGGTGGATCATATTATGCTTCATGTTCCACATAAAATGGTTGGCTCCCAGTAAACTGATGGAAGAAGCCGCAATGCGGTTGACATATTTATTGGTACTGAAGCTGCCGTGACTTCCGTCGTGCATTACATTAAATCCGATGGCAGCAATAAGCCCGCCAAGGATTACACATTCCGCAACAGCGAAATACCAGGCCGGGGTAAAAAATACCAGGTGGATATAAAAAAATACAAAGGCAATCACCATCATGATGGCTTTGGTAAACAAACGGGGAGTGCCCGTTGCATCAATACCTCTTTCATCAAAATACTGCTGAACTCTTTTCTTTAACTCTGTGTGCAGTGATTGTTTAACGGCGGGGAACTTGGGGATAACTGATTCTGACATGAAAACAATATAAAAATTAACCTGCACAAGATAGGGCGAAAAGCCGAAATCTATTTGTTAAACTGTCTGCTTTTTACCCATGGAACGCCGAAAATGTTTGAATATTATTCAACAGATCATGCACATTTCCACACTGGGGCATAACTTATCATTGATAAATAGCTGATTTTTATGTTTGTTTGGGGTGTCATGGGAATGGCAGGACCAACCCGGTCGGCTCCAAACAATAATTGCTATGCAGCAAACCAAGGAAATAGATGCACTGTTTACACTGATTGATGACCCCGATGAGGAAGTATATTCCACCATCTCCAACCGTATCCTCGGATATGGCAAGGGCATCATCCCCAACCTGGAGCATCTCTGGGAAACTACGCTGAGCGAGGATATCCAGGAGCGGATTGAAATGATCATTCACCGCCTGCATTATACCGATCTACTCAAAGACATGGGTGAGTGGGGCGAAAGTGCGTATCCCGATCTGTTACCCGGGGCCCTGCTGGCAGGTAAATACCAGTACCCCGAGCTGCAAAGCACACCTGTGGTACAGGAAATTGAAAAGATCCGCAGGAATGTATGGCTGGAACTGAACAGTTTTCTCACCCCCCTGGAACAAGCCAATGTGCTCTCCAGCATTCTCTACAACTATTACCACCTCAAGGGCGGCGAACTGAATTACGAGAAACCCGATGAGTTCTTCCTGCATAAAGTATTGGAGAGCAAAAAAGGCAATGCCCTTACCAATGGCATCATCTACCAGATCCTGTGCGAACAACTGGATGTACATGCCCGCATCATCAATATCCCGCGTCAGTGTATCATTGCTTACTACCACTCCGATTACGATCCTTCACTGTCTGATACCAATCCGAAAGACAGTATCCATTTTTTCGTGAATGGCAGCAATGGACAGGCTTTTTCGCATGCCGACCTGGATCATTATTTCAAGCGCATATCCGTGCCTCCAGTACCCTCCTATTTCAAGCCGCTTTCCCATAAACGCATCATACAACTCCTGCTGGAAGAATTAGCCAAGTGTTTCGATAAACCCAGGGAATTATACAAACAGGAGGAACTGCAAAAGCTGGCTTCTTTGCTGGATTAAAAAAACATCCGGTCATTGCCGGATGCTGGTGCTCTTGTTACCCTTTATGTATAGGCCAGGCCTCAGTCGAGATGCGCTTCCAGCGTAATGGTCATGTTATACGCTTTACTCACCGGGCAATTGGCTTTGGCATCGGCCGCGCAGGCATCAAACTGTGCAGGGGTAATACCCGGAACCTTGGCATGCAAAACCAGGTTGGATGCCGTAATCACCCCGTCTTCCAGGGTAATGGTGCATTGTGTTTCCAGGCTGTCGGGGGTGAAACCGGCAGCACCCAGTACAAAACTCAGTTTCATGGTAAAGCAACCGGCATGGGCTGCAGCCATCAGTTCTTCCGGATTGGTGCCCACACCTTCTGCAAAACGCGAATTGAAAGAATATTGGGTTTGGTTGAGGGTGGTGCTTTGGGTGGTAAGATGACCATTGCCTTCTTTACCGGAACCATTCCAAACAGCAGTAGCAGTACGTTTCATGATTTTAGTGTTTACATTTGAGCAAAAACATGATAACCTGGGATGATTTCGAAAAAATAGATATCCGCAGCGGTACCATACTGGAAGTTACAGAATTTCCCAAAGCCAAAAAACCGGCTTTCCAGTTAAGCATTGATTTCGGTCCGCTCGGCATTAAAAAATCTTCGGCCCAGATCACTGCCCATTATACCGCATCACAACTCATCGGCACACAGGTTCTGGCCGTTGTTAATTTCCCGCCCAAACAGATTGCCAATTTCTTCAGCGAATGCCTGGTATTAGGGGTGTACGATACAGCCGGACAGGTGATACTGGTACAGCCGGAGAGACCGGTGGCAAACGGACAACGCCTCGGATAAAGACGGTTTGCCTTTTTTTCCCTAATTTAACAGGGCAACCTGACATGAGCGAACTGCACTATACGTATTATGAGAGCCCCATTGGCTTGCTGAAAATAGGCGGCACCGATCAGTATATCGGTGAATTGAGTTTTGTGGATAATCCCGACCAGCTCACCCATGGTGAACCCGGCATCACGGAAGTGATGCACCAGTGTACCGAACAACTGATTGAATTTTTTCATGGCAACCGCAAAACATTTGATATACCCGTACACCAGGAAGGCACCACATTTCAGGAAAGGGTTTGGGGTGAACTGATGGAAATCCCTTATGGTAAAACCATCAGTTACATGGACCTCGCCAAAAGGCTGGGTGATCCCAAAGTAATCCGTGCAGCCGCCAGTACCAATGGCAGGAATAAAATTGCCATTATTGTACCCTGCCACCGCGTTATAGGCAGCGATCGCTCACTCATTGGTTATGGCGGCGGTATGTGGCG
>JAACZQ010000100.1 GCA_009996675.1 Chitinophagaceae bacterium | reverse complement strand
ACCGCGTGTCGCCGTAGCTTTAGCGGTGGCACAAGCTTTGCCGCCGTCGTGTCACTATGGCGGCTGCGAAACCAAGGTGGGTGTTTGACTTTTTGATCTTTGATTTCTTGACTTGTCCGCCGTAGCTAATGCGAAGGCGGATGTTTGATTTCCCGTTAAACAGAAAGTTGTTGGTCAGGCGACACAACAACGGCGGAAGAAGTTTTTGGTTTGTGGTTTTGGGTTTGGCGTTGGATGTTAGAAGTTGTTTTCCCAAAAGCCAATGGCCAACAGCCAATAGCCAACAGCCAACCACCAACCACCCACCCAACAGATCAAAAAATCAAAGATCAAAAATTCAAACATCTGAGATCTGAGATCTGCGATCCGACAAGCCATCCCCCTAACATTTGTTAGTATTTCCGTATCTTTAGGCTTTAAAGACAAGCGATGAATAACAGAACCGTATACATTGTTTCGGCGGTACGTACGCCGATCGGAAGTTTTGGTGGAAGCCTGAAAGATTTTACCGCCCCGCAACTGGGTGCGATAGCTATTAAAGCCGCTGTGGAGCGTGCGGGTATCCAGGCTACGGATGTACAGGAAGTATTGATGGGTTGCGTGATACAGGCCAATACCGGCCAGGCACCGGCCCGACAGGCAGCCAAATTTGCCGGACTGCCCGATAGCGTGGTTTGTACGACCGTGAATAAGGTATGTGCCAGTGGTATGAAAGCCATTGCCCAGGGCGCGCAGAGCATATTACTGGGAGATACCGATATCGTGGTGGCCGGTGGTATGGAAAGCATGAGTAATGTGCCTTATTACAGCGCCAACCTGCGCTGGGGCAATAAATATGGCAATGTGTCGCTGATAGACGGACTGGCCAAAGACGGTCTCACCGATGTGTACCACAATTATGCCATGGGTAATGCGGCGGATATGTGTGCGAAGGAATGCAATATCTCCCGCGAAGCGCAGGATGCATTTGCTGTAGAGAGTTACAAGCGTAGTCAGGCTGCCTGGAACAATGGCAGTTTCGATGCCGAGATAGTTCCCGTACCCATTCCCCAACGCAAGGGCGATCCCATTATGTTTGCCAAAGATGAAGATGCATTCAATGTAAAATTTGATAAGATACCCGAGCTCAAACCGGCCTTCTCCAAAGAAGGAACGGTAACAGCGGCCAATGCGTCCACCATGAACGATGGTGCGGCGGCTGTGGTGCTGATGAGTAAAGAAAAAGCCGATGCCATGGGCATCAAACCCCTGGCCATCATCCGCAGTTATGCCGATGCCGAGCAGGCACCCGAATGGTTTACCACCACACCATCCATGGCGGTTCCCAAAGCCGTGGCCAAAGCTGGTTTACAGATGACAGATATCGATTTTGTAGAACTGAATGAAGCATTCTCGGTAGTAGGCATTGTGAATACCCAAAAAATGAACCTCGATCCGGCCAAAGTCAATGTACATGGCGGGGCCGTATCACTCGGACACCCCCTGGGCTGCAGCGGTGCGCGCATCATCGTCACCCTAATACATGTCCTCAAACAACACCAGGGCAAGCTCGGCGCAGCCGGCATCTGCAACGGCGGCGGCGGCGCGAGTGCGATGGTCTTAGAAAATCTTTGATTTTTTGATCTTTGATTTTTTGATTTAATGTCAGATCTCAGATGTCGGATCGCAGATATAGGGGGATGTCAGATGTCAGATATTTGATTGTTTAACTTTTGTACCGCCGTTGTTGCGTCGCCGACCAACAACTTTCCATGAAACGGTAAAGATTCCATAACCTCATATCTCAGATCTTTGATTTTTTGAAGTTTGAATTTTTGATTTAATGTCAGATGTCAGATCTCTGATATTTGATTGTGTAACTTTTTTACCGCCGTTGTTGCGTCGCCGACCAACAACTTTCCATGAAACGGTAAAGATTCTATAACCTCATATTTCAGATCTTTGATTTTTTGACTTGTCCATCGTAGCTTAAGCGAAGATGGATAATTTTTGATTTAATGTCAGATCTCAGATGTCGGATCGCAGATATAGGGGGATGTCAGATGTCAGATATTTGGTTGTTTAACTTTTGTACCGCCGTTGTTGCGTCGCCGACCAACAACTTTCCATGAAACGGTAAATATTCCATATTCCCATATCTGACATCTGAGCTCTGACATCTGAGATCTGAAATATTCCCTTTAACCACTCATTTCCCGCTGCTTTGCTCTAAATCAAAAAATCAAAGATCAAAAATTCAAACTTCAAAAAATCAAAGATCAAACTTGCTTTTTACAGATGAACATCATCCTCGCCAATCCCACCCATGCCGAACAGATAGCGGCGATTAGTCGGGAGACATTTTACGATACGTTTGCGGAGTATAATACGCAGGCGGATATGGATTTATTCATGGAGCAGCAATTCAGTATGGAAATGCTCATGGAAGAAGTGGGCATGGCGGGCCGGTATTTTCTGCTGGCGGTGGAGGGGAACAGGATATTGGGATATACCCAACTGCGGGATGCCACCCATGAATCATTACCCGACCGTGTAAAACCCGGGATGGAAATAGCCCGACTCTATGTGCGAAAGCCGGAAATAGGGAAGGGGGTAGGGAAACTCCTCATGGAAGCCGCCATTCGATTTGCTCAGGATGCATCCAAAAAATCCATCTGGCTGGGTGTATGGGAACAGAATGCCCGAGCCATTCGTTTCTATGAACAATTCGGCTACCAACAATTCGGCGAACAAAAATTCCTCCTGGGCACCGACCTGCAGCATGACTGGCTTATGTGGAGAGAAGTTTGAATTTTTGATGTTTGATTTCTTGATTTTATGTCAGATGTCGGATGTCAGATCTCAGATATGTTTGGTTGGAAGTTGGAGGTTGGAAGTTGGAGGTTTAGCGTAATGCACCTGCTTTTTTTAATCAACAACTCAATCCTAATATCTGACATCTGACATCTGAGCTCTGACATTACATGAAACATTATCCATCTTCGCTTAAGCTACGATGGACAAGTCAAAAAATCAAGAAATCAAAAAATCAAAAAATCAAACATCCCCCTCACAGTCTGCTAATCCCTACTCTTTCCCGAACATAATGGTGTTGCAGGATGCAGGTGAGTAAACAATGTGCGAGGTCGCCGGCGGGAATCTGGTAGTGGTTGGGTGCGGGCGGATAATTGGCGGCAGTGATGTATTGACGATTGCCCTCACTGTCGAGGATATCGGGAGCGCAGACAAAAGTCCAGTCGAGGGTAGAGCCTGCTAGGTACTGGAAGGCTTTGAGGTGTTCTTTTCCTACGGGCCGGTAAATTTCGGGGTAATCGGTTTGTTCGATGATGAGCTGGTGTTCATTGGCATTGAGGATACCCATACCACCCAGTGCTGCGATGCGTTTCACACCGGTTTGTTCCATGCCTTGTACAATATGTTTCATACCCAGGCTGCGGGTCTGGTCTTTGCCATCAAATGCACCGCCGAGCACGGAGATCACGGCATCGGCACCGGCAACAGCGGCTTTCACTTCGGCTTCATCCAATACATATCCATGAATAGCGGTGAGATTGGGTGTATGCAGGTCGCGGTCGATCAGACTGCTGACGTTCCGGCCAAAAGCCCTTACCGTTAAACCCAGGGCCAGTGCCTGGTTTACCACACGTTTGCCAACCTGACCGGTGGCACCAAATACGGTTAAGATCATTGGAATAGTTTCCCGTTAAGTTACGAAAAAACTATGGTATGGCGAAGGGAAAGATCAGGAAAGCTGACGGGCCTGTTCTACCAGTTCATCCATGGAGATGCCGTGGTGACTTTCATCATAAATACATTCCCCTTTTACGATCAGTAAGACCTGGGGTGATTCGTGGTAAACGTCGAATGTGTCGGCAATGGACTGGGAGAGTGGCCTGTGGGCGAGTAGGTCGAGGTAGTAAAAATCAATATCCTGGGGACTATCGCTTCTTTCCAAACGGTTTTTGACCATGGAGCTGATGCTGCAGCGGGTGCTGTGTTTGAAAATGACCTGTGGACGTTGGTTGGATAATTCTTTAATCGTATTAATCTGCTCAGGAGCATCGAGCGTAATCCAATTCATAGTAACTGATTCCTTTCTAAACTAACAAAATAGGGGCCTCAAGGTTCAGATTAAGGCTTAAAGTAGCGGGGATTGGTGGTAGGACAACCCCTGCTGCGCGAAGAAGCACAGGAAGAGATCATAGCGGCGGCCATGATGAGCAGGAAGCATACTGCGATGGTCTTTTTCATACAGGTGGTATTATGTAAGCGTTTTGACTGTATTTTGCGTCATACCAAAGATAATCTTTTACAGGCAATTGTTGCCTGGGCAGGACACATAATCTGTTAAAACGGATAAACACAAACATTTCGTATGAAGGTTCATTTTATTTCTGTGGGCGGCAGTGTGATGCATCAGCTGGCCATTGCTTTGCATAAAAAAGGATACCAGGTAACGGGAACAGACGATGAAATCTTTGAGCCTGCCTTGTCGAATCTGCAGCGCGAAGGCCTCTTGCCCGCATCCATTGGCTGGCAACCGGCATTGGTTACTAAGGACTTAGACGCAGTGATCCTGGGTATGCATGCCAAAAGCGATAACCCCGAACTGCTGCGTGCCCGGGAGTTGGGATTGCCCATTTATTCCTTCCCCGAATACATCTACCAGGAGAGTAAGGACAAGCAAAGAGTGGTCGTTGGGGGTAGTCATGGCAAAACCACCACTACAAGCATGATCATGCATGCCCTACAAAAAAATCACCAGGATTTTGACTACCTGGTGGGTGCCCGGGTGGAGGGTTTCAGTCAGTCTGTGAACATCACCCATGCCCCCGTAATTGTCTGCGAGGGAGATGAATATCCTGCCAGTGCCATAGAAAGGAAACCCAAGTTTCATTTTCTCTATCCGCATATCGCCATCCTCACGGGTATTGCCTGGGATCATATCAATGTCTTTCCCACATTTGATATATACCTCGAACAGTTCCGCATATTCATCAGCCGCATCGAAAAAGGCGGACTGCTCATCTACAACGAAACCGATCCCGAACTCGCCAGGCTGGTAGCAGCAACCCATCGCGATGATATCCGTTACCAGCCCTATGGTGTGCCTGCGCATCGCATAGCAGACGGACAAACCCTGGTAACCCTGGAAGGGCAAACCGGTGCGTTGCGTGTATTTGGTAATCACAACCTCATGAACCTGCAGGCGGCTTATTATGTGTGTAAGGAACTGGGGATGACGGCTGCTGCCTTTGTGCCGGCCATGGCCGATTTCACGGGTGCAGCCAAACGACTGGAATTACTGGCACAGACAGCCGGTATGAATGTGTACCGCGATTTTGCCCATGCGCCCAGTAAAGTGAAAGCCACCATGGAAGCGGTGAAGCAGCAATACCCCGATCGCAAACTGATTGCCGTACTGGAACTGCATACTTACAGCAGCCTGAATGAAGCGTTTATGCAGGAATACCAGGGTGCCCTGGAACAGGCCGATGAAGCCCTGGTCTTTTATTCGGCCCATGCCCTGGAACTCAAACGCCTGCCGGTCTTACCCGCCGAAAAAGTCATTGCCGGTTTTGCCAAACCCGGACTGGTCGTCCTAACCGATCGCGCTGAACTGGAGCGTTGGTTGCGAAGCAGAGACTATGCACAATCCAATTTACTCCTGATGAGCAGTGGAAATTATGATGGCATGGATCTGCCGGCATTTGCGCAGGAAATTACCCGAGCATCTTATTGATTTAATCTGTTACTTAGCAGCATGAAATTGCAGTTAAACCGCCCCCTGGCTTTTATTGATCTGGAAACAACCGGTGTGAATATCAGCACCGACAGAATTGTAGAAATTGCTATTGTGAAAATTAATCCGGATGGTACCAAGCAGGTGAAACGGAAACTCATCAATCCGCAGATGCCCATTCCGCCCGGTTCCAGTGAAGTACATGGTATTACGGATGATATGGTGAAAGATGCGCCTACTTTCAAACAGGTGGCGAACGAAGTGAAGCAATTCATTGAAGGATGTGATCTGGGTGGTTATAACAGTAACCGTTTTGATATTCCCATGCTGGTGGAAGAGTTCCTGCGTTCGGGTATGGAGTTTTCAGTAGAGGGTAAAAAACTGGTGGATGTACAGAAAGTCTTTCACATGATGGAGCAACGTACCCTCAGTGCTGCCTATAAATTCTATTGCCAGAAAACACTGGAAGGTGCCCACAGCGCAGAAGTAGATGCCACTGCCACCTGGGAAGTACTGGAAGCACAGGTAGAACGTTATCCGCAGATCGGCAATACGGTGGACAGCATCGTGAAATTTACCGGAGAAGATGATATCATCGATTTTGCCCGTCGCTTTGTGCGGGAAAACGGGGTGGAAGTTTTCAATTTCGGTAAACACAAGGGTAAACCCGTTGCACAGGTATTGAAGGAAGAGCCCCAGTACTACGACTGGATGATGAAGGGTGATTTTGCCATGAATACCAAGCAGAAACTCACCGAAATGCTGAACAAGACCTTACTCAAGAAAAGTTAATTTCTGATTATTTTACTTCGTATTTACCGTAATTCTCTGTGCGGAATAGGGAATAATGGTTACGTGTTGTATTTTAGCGCAGCAACCGTACAAAATTGGAAAAATTAGTCATCATACCTACCTATAATGAAAAGGAAAATATCGCGTCCATCCTGGAAGCCGTATTTGGCCTGCAAGCCGGCTACCATGTGCTGGTGATTGACGACGGATCGCCCGATGGTACGGCTGAAGTGGTGAGAAGTCTGTTCAACCAATACCCCGGCCAGTTATTCATGGAAGAGCGTAAGGGCAAACTGGGTTTGGGTACGGCTTATATCCATGGGTTTAAATGGGGACTGCACCGCGGCTATGCGTATATTTTTGAAATGGATGCCGATTTCTCCCACAACCCCCATGACCTCGAAAGATTGTACCATGCCTGTAAAGTAGATGGCGCCGATATGTCGGTAGGCAGTCGCTATGTACCCGGTGGTAAAACGGAGAACTGGCCCTGGGACCGCCAGTTGTATTCCCGTGGTGGTGCCTTGTACACCCGCCTGATCACCTGGATGCCTGTGAGTGACCCTACGGCGGGTTTTGTTTGTTACAGCCGCAAAGTGCTGGAAGCCATCAACCTCGATGAAATAGAATTTGTGGGCTATGCTTTCCAGATAGAAATGAAATTTGTGACCTGGAAGCTGGGCTTCACGATTAAGGAAGTACCCATTACGTTTGTAGACCGGAAAATAGGGGTGAGTAAGATGAGTAAGGGTATCATCAAGGAAGGCGTATTGGGGGTATTGAAAATTCAATGGCATAGTTTATTCCGCAATTACCGCAACCGGGTTCGCAATGAGGAAACGGGTGAAGCTACCCGTAAAGCAGGTTAATCTCCACGGATGCAACAGCATCACCAGATTCATACATGAAACAAGCACTGATCCGTTTACACATAGCCGTATTCCTGGCCGGCTTCACGGGTGTATTGGGTAAACTCATTCACCTCAATGAAGGGTTGATGGTCTGGTACCGCATCATGATCACCGTTGTTACGCTGACAGTGATGACTTCCTTCACTAAAAAAAGCCAGACACTGCCCGCGGCCATGGTCTGGCGTCTGCTGGGGGTGGGTACCCTCATTGCTTTACACTGGGTCTTTTTTTTCGGCAGTATTAAAATTGCCAATATCTCCATCGGCCTGGTCTGTTTTGCTTCCACCGGTTTTTTCACCGCCCTGCTGGAACCACTGCTTACGCCCAAACAATTCAGCTGGCGCGAAGTATTACTGGGACTGATCAGCCTGCTGGGTATCTGGCTTATTTTTCAATTCGATGACCGGTATCGCCTGGGTATCCTCGCGGGCATTGTTTCGGCCATCTTAGCCGCTTTATTTTCGGTGCTCAACAAACGGTATGTTCACATTGCATCGGCACAAACACTGATGCGTTATGAACTCACGGGTGGTTTGCTCATACTCACCCTGTTCATGCCCTGGTACCTGCAGCAATTTCCCACCACACAAATCTGGCCTGGTCTGAGCGACTGGATCTGGTTGCTGGTACTCAGCTGGCTTTGTACGGTACTGGCCATGGATCTGATGCTGAAAGCCCTGCGTTATGTATCGGCCTTCACCCAAAACCTCAGCCTCAACCTGGAACCGGTATATGGTATTGCGCTGGCTTTTGTATTGTTCGGGGAAAGTAAAAGCCTGGGCTGGAGTTTTTATGCCGGTCTCCTGCTCATTGCTGTATCGGTAATCCTGCAAATGATGATCACCATACGTAAACACCGGAAGCAGCCAACGGCAGTATCATCAATCGCGGGTGGTTAACACAATCCGCTGAATCACTTCATCCAGCCGGTGTGCACTGTTGTTGAGGTAGTCGATGATCTGGAGGAATTCGGGATCATTGTATTTTTCTTTGTACAGCATCAGCACATTCAGCAGTCCGAGTATATTACTCAGCGGAGCCCTGGCTTCATGTGATTGCAGGTAGGCGATCTCCCGCAGCTTATCGTATTGTTGCAGGAGTTTCATTTCTGTTTTCTTGCGTCCGTCGATATTGGTAATATTCATGGCAACCCCCAATAACTGCCCCGCTTCGCTGTATACCGGATAGTACAGCAGTTCAAACCAGAACATATCGCCATTGGGCATGGGTAATGGACGTTCAATGGTTGTTTTTTCACCATTCAATGCCTGGTTGAAATGATTGAGGAATGCCTCCAGTGTTTCCGGCATCACAAACTGAATGAAATCGTCACCCACGGCAATGCTCCGGTTGAAATAAATGCGGGCATACTGTGCCGCCATCTGGTTAAAATTCAGCACTTTTTTATCGGCACTGATCAATACATTCACATCGGTGGTACTGTCGAGGATGGCTTTCAGTTTAACCTGACTGTCTTCCAAAGCCAGCTGGTGTTTTTTCTGTGCAGAGATATCCAGGAAATAACAGGCCAATCCTTCCCGCGAGGGAAATACGGAAACCGTGAAATGATAGGCGGGAGGCCAGGGCTGTTCAAAACTCACCGTTTCCGAAGTCTCATAGGCTTTGCGCATGGCTGCAGCATAGGGCTGTTCGGATACATCGGGAAACAGTTCCCAGAAATTTCTGCCCAGCATTTCTTCTTGCCGGTATCCCGATACTTTTTCAAACAAACTATTTACGCGGATAAATGTCCAGTTGCGGTCTACGGCAAAAAAACCATCGGTAATGGCATCCAGGTAACTAATGAATAGCTCAGTTTTCTGCCGGGCCTTGTGTATATCTGCCGCTTCTGTGCTCAGGCGATATCCGATGGCTTGAATCCAGTCGGCCGTATCATTGCCCGTGATCATTTCCCACTGAATGGTCACCGGATGGGTGGTCTGGTAGGCAATGGTGCAATGCTGTGGTATGCCGGGTTGACTGAAACACAGTGCCAGTTTTTCGCGGAACAATGCCCGGTCGCTGTGATGCATACACTGGTCAGCCGGTATCTGTGATGGATTCTCATCCAGTGATAGTGACAGTAATGCAGTGAGGGGTGCATTGGCATAAATGAAATTTCCCTGTGCATCTATCTGTGCAAACAGAAAGTGTGCAGACTGGCTGAGCGGATCAGCCGCGATTGGTATAATGGGATACCCGGATTTCATTCAGCCCGATGAAAGTAGGGTTTTTAGTTAATACGATTCGGTATAATTCGATAAAAATTATTCTTTTTATGTAGTTGGTTCCTAAGGGCTTCTTATTGTAAACGGTAAGCTACCACGGTATTTTTATAGAAAGTGGGTACATACAGGATCCTGTTCTTGGCATCGTAGCCTATATCGGCGGTATTGATCTTTTCCTGGCGGGTATCCAGTAACACCTGTTTTTGTCCGCCTGCATGCACATAGTAAATAATACCGCTCCAGCAGCTCACGAGGTATTCATGTTCCTTTACCTGCTCAATACCATCGGTAGAAGGGTCCATTCCTTCGGCCAGTTTGCTGATCTGACCGTCTGCCTTCATATGCAATAAGCTGCCACGATCCAGGACCAGCAGATCATTGTTGATGGAGAGCACGCCATTGGGGCCCTGCAGTTTTTCCAGCTCGGTAAAAACATTACCGTTTTCAATCCGGTGGACTTTAAAGTTTCTGCTGTCGCTCACAAAAACGCGGCCGGTCTTGTCAATAGAAATATCGTTCAGCATAATTGCTCCCTCAACCGAAATCCTTTTTTCGATCTGTGCTTTTTTTACATCAATCACCACCACTTCGGTCAGGTCGGCCACATACAGTTTGTCTTTATACAAGCCCATGCCCTTGGGTGCATTGAGTCCCGATACCCAGTCCTGCTGCAGGATCTTGCCATCCAGTCCCAGTTTGGCAATGGAACCCTTGCCATCTTTCTCCAGCGGGCCGCCATCGATATTGGATACATAGAGACATTTGTTCTTTGTATCCAGTAAAACCGATTCCGGGGTTTTGAGGGTGCTGTCGCTGGTCCATAATTTTTCGAGACTATGTTGCTGTTGCGCTGTTGCGGGCAGGATGGCCAGCACTAAACCGAGGAGGGACAAGTATTTTTTCATCGTATGGATTTGAGGTGGTAAAAATAAACAAGGAAGCGCAGATCTTTGTTCAAAAACGCAAAGTGTGAACCGAACACATTGGCAGATTCACCCTTTTTCCCGGCCTGTTTCACCCATTTATCACAATTCAACAAGGGCATTTTTGGTGAACCATCGTTTTAGCTATCTTCGGAGGACAACCAAAATTACTGATCATGAGGAAGTTATTATTCCTTCCGGCCTGTTTCATGGCCCTCTTTTCCTTTGCTCAGAAAAAGCCTTTGGATCATACGGTGTATGATAACTGGCAAAGTCTGGGTGAACGTTCCATCAGCAACGATGGTAAATATGTTGTGTATGCGGTGAATCCCCAGGAAGGGGATGGCAGTTTGTATATACGCCAGGTGAATGGCAATTACCAGTTAACCATTCCTCGCGGATATGGGGTGGTGATTTCTGAAGACAGTCGTTATGCTATTTGTCGCATTCGCCCATTCTACAAAGACACCCGTGAAGCCCGCATTAAAAAACGCAGGCCCGATGAAATGCCGAAAGACAGTCTGGCGATTATTGAGCTGGGTAAGACCAATGTGGTAAAAGTGCCCCGCATCAAGAGTTTCAAACTGCCCGATGAATCGGGTAACTGGCTGGCTTATCTGCTGGATAAACCACTGGCCGATAATAACCGTCCCCGTCTCGATTCACTCACCCGGCTGAATAATATGATTGCCATGGCCGATAGCCTGGCGCATGTGGCCGATAGTCTGCGTAATAAAGTGAATGAAGCCAGGAACAGTGGTATGGCTGCTTTGATGCCCCGTGGTGGCAACCGTACGGCTCCTGCCCGTCCGGAAGAACCCGTGGAAGAAGGCACGGTACTGGTACTGAAGAACCTGGTGACCGGTGAAGAAAAGCAATACAGCCTGGTGAATGATTTCTATTTCAATAAAAAGGGTACGGTACTGGTATTGAAAACCACCCGTAAAAACGGTGATGCCAAATCCGTAGCCAAAGTAGATAAGATTGACCTCAGCAGTGGTAAGTCTGTAACAGTGATGGCCCGCTTCAATGAAGCCAAAGCTTTCCGTATGGATGAAACCGGTGCCCAACTGGCATTTGCTGCGGAGAGAGACAGCAGCAGTAAAGCATTGCAGAAGTTTTACAAACTCTATTATTATAAAGATGGTATGGATAGTGCGCGTTTACTGGCCGATAAATCTACTGCCGGTATACCCGCCGGATGGACCATCAGCGATAATAATAACAGCATCAGCTTCAGTAAATCCGGAAACCGTTTATTCTTCAATACACTGCCCATCTGGCCAGCGAAGGATACCACCATTCCGGAAATGGACCGCGTGAATGTAGATATCTGGCATTACAATGATGATGCCATTCAACCGGCACAATTGCGCAGCCTGGAGAATGACCTGCGCAGAAGTTACCTGGCCCGTTTCGACCTGGCCAGCGGTAAAGCGGTGCAACTGGGTACAGACCGTTTCCGCAATGTGATTCAGACGGCGGAAGGAGATGGAGATGTGTTTTATGCCAGCTCCGATTTCGGCAAACGTATTGCCAGCCAGTGGCAGGGTTATACCTTGAATGATGTGTACAAGATCGACCCGAATACCGGCACCAGCACACTGATTCATAAGGATCTGAAAGCAAGTGGTTTTGGTGGTGGTACCATGCCTTCACCCAATGGTAAATTCCTGGTATTTTATGATGAAGTGAAGCGCCAGTATTTTGCGTACAACAATAGCACAGCGCAGCTTTATCCCATTGCCAAAGACATTAAGTTCCCCCTGTATGATGAGGAGAATGATGTACCCGATGATCCCAATGCCTATGGTATTGCGCGTTGGGTGGATGAAGACAAATACCTGCTCATTTATGATCGCTACGATATCTGGCAGATTGATCCCCTGGGCAAAGAAGCTTCTGTTTGCCTCACAGCCGGACGCAAGGATAAAACCAGTATCCGTTATGTAAACACCGATAACGATGAACGTTTTGTAAAAGGCGATCAGACCCTCTTGCTGCGTTTGTTTGATGAGAAAGATAAAAGCGCCGGTCTGGCAACACTGGACCTGGCAGGCAAGAAATTCCAGCTCATCTTCAAAGAGAAAACAGCACTGGGTGGTGGTTTCGGCGGTGGTGTACAGAAAGCTAAAAAAGCCGATGTACTGGTATACAGCAAGGAAACCTATGAGCAGTCACCCAATGTGTACGTACAAACCATTGGCGGACAGGCAGAGAAATTATCCAATACCAACCCGCAGCAGGCCGAATACAACTGGGGTACTGCTGAACTGTTTAAATGGAAAGCGTATACCGGAAAAGAAACAGAAGGCATCATTTATAAGCCCGAAGATTTTGATCCCAAGAAGAAATACCCCATGATTGTGTATTTCTATGAGCGCAATAACCAGACCCTTTTTAATTACAATGCACCTTCACCCACACCATCTCGTTTGAATATTCCTTTCTTCGTGAGCAGGGGTTATATCGTGTTTGTTCCCGATATCTGGTATAAAACCGGATACCCCGGTCAGGGTGCTTACGACTATATCGTAAGCGGTACCCGTGCGGTGGTGAAGTTGGGTTATGTAGACAGTACCAAAATGGGTTTACAGGGACAAAGCTGGGGTGGTTACCAGATTGCTTACCTGATTACCAAAACCAAACTCTATGCAGCTGCCTGGGCCGGTGCTCCGGTGGTTAACATGACCAGTGCTTATGGTGGTATCCGCTGGGGTGCCGGTATCAACCGTCAGTTCCAGTATGAAAAAACACAGAGCCGTATCGGTGCTACTTTGTGGGAGAAGCCTCAATTGTATATCGAGAATTCTGCTTTGTTCCAGATACCGAAAGTAACCACGCCGCTGGTGATCATGGCCAATGATGCAGATGATGCTGTACCCTGGTACCAGGGCATTGAATTCTATACTGCCATGCGCCGTGCCGGTAAAAAAGTATGGATGCTGAACTATAACAACGAAGCCCATAACCTGGTAGAAAGAAAGAACCGCAAAGACATCCAGATCCGCGAGCAGCAATTCTTTGATTATTACCTCAAAGGTGACAAACCCGCCAAATGGATATCCGAAGGTGTACCCGCTACGATGAAAGGTCGTGATTGGGGGTTGGGATATTAGGTGGTTTTTAGTTTTTAGTTTTTAGTTTGTGGTTGGATAGCAGCCATGATATATAACAAAAGCCTGATCATTTATTTGGTCAGGCTTTTGTTGGTTTATGGTTTTTGGTTTATAGTTTTTGGTTTTATTAGTGTATGAGTGGACAAGTACATAGTGAGCCCACTTTCGCTGAAGCTGCGATGGACAATTCAAAAAATCAAACATCAAGAAATCAAACATCCAACCAAATATATCTGCCATCTGACATCTGAGATCTGACATTTAATCAAGCATTCATCTGCGTACAGATATACCGCACCAGGCTTCTTTTGGCAATGGGTAAGAGTGTTTCTTCCATGGGTAAGGTAAGCTCTGTTTCTACGGCGTATACAGCGGGATTGGGTAAGTCGGAACGGTTGCGGATCAGTTCGGCTTTGATGCTTTGGTAGGAATTGACAAAATTGCGCTGCCAGACATCAACAAAGGCTGTTTTAATGCTGCGGTAGCGTTCATCATGTTTCTCAAATATGCTGAGGCGGTATTGGTAGACCCAGGTGTTTTTGCAATTGCCTTCACACAACATAAAATAGCCTTCCTGGTGATCCAGGGGGATGAGGCCAATGGGCTCTATATTCAGCTGCTGTTCTACAAACTCATATATTTCCGTACCACTGGTAATGGTTCTTTTCATGGTTTGGGATGCAAAGGAGATAATGTCTTCCAGTTCCTGCATCAGTTCATCATCTTCTACCAGGGATTCGTAGAGTAATTGCAGTTTTTCTATTTGTATGCCGGTTAATCTTTTGGGGAACTGCTCCTGCAGGTATTGTTTGTTTTCCTTGAAGGCAATCAGGTTATTGTAATGGAAGATCACATCCGCCAGCTGCGGGTACAGTTTGTTTTCGCAAAAGTGACGGTTGATTTCCTGTAAATAGGCGAGCAGGGTATACTTTTTCAGCTCAAAGTCAATATACCCATCTGCAAACCAGGTCTGTGATAGGGTCTTCATAACGTGCTGTTTGGTTTACTGAATTTAATATATTGACCTTTCAGTCCAAAGCTTGTTTATTAACAGGGTGTGAAAATGTGGGGCAGGGGCATAAAAAAGGGCCGTTGTACAACGGCCCGGGTAATGATTCAATTAGGTATCACTAAAGGTACTGAAACCATTGCCGGTCTGCATCCCATCTTTCAAAAGCACGGGCTACTTCGGTGAGGAAGCTGGCACCCAGACTGCCATCTACAATGCGGTGATCGTAACTGAGTGAGAGGTACATCATGTGGCGTATACCAATGGTATCTCCGGATGCTGTTTCAATCACCATGGGTCTTTTCTTAATGGCACCAACGGCCAGGATTGCTACCTGTGGCTGGTTGATGATGGGTGTTCCCATGAGGCTGCCAAATGTGCCCACATTGGTGAGGGTGAAAGTACCACCGGCAGTATCATCGGGTTTGAGACGGTTATTGCGTGCGGCATCGGCCAGTCCGTTTACCGCTTTACTCAATCCCACAATATTCAGCTGATCGGCGCCTTTGATCACGGGTACAATCAGGTTGCCGCTGGGCAATGCTGTTGCCATGCCGATATTGATGTCTTTCTTCACGATGATCTTATCACCATCCAGTGAGCAGTTGATCATAGGGAAACGTTTCATCACTTCCACAATACACTCCACAAACATGGGTGTAAATGTGAGTTTGGTGCCTTCACGTTTTTCAAATTCAGCTTTTACTTTCTCACGCCAGAGTACCATATTGGTCACATCGGCTTCCGCAAAAGAGGTAACGTGCGGACTGGTATGTTTGCTATCGACCATATGCTTGGCAATAAGCTTGCGCATACGATCCATTTCAATGATTTCTGTATGTCCGGATACCACAACGGCAGCGGGGTCACTGAGTTTACCGGAAGCAGCTATGGGTGTAATGGCTGCCGGTACTGTGGGGCTGCTGATAACAATGGGGGCAGTGGCAGTTACAGCAGCTGCTTTGGCAGGCTGAACAGGTTCTGCAACCAGGGTTACTTTACCGGCGCGTTTATCGGCCAGGTATTGGAGTATATCTTTTTTAGAAACACGGCCATCGTTCCCGGTTCCGGGTATTCTCTCCAGTTCACTGAGGCTGATGCCTTCGCTGTTGGCGATATTCAGTACCAGGGGTGAATAGAAACGATTGGTAGCGGGTTTACTGAGTAATTCGGCTGGTTGGGGAATAAAGGGCACTGTCTCGGGTGCCGGTTCGGCAACGGCAGCTACGGTTACCGCTTCGGGCTGGGGCTGGCGTTCCATGGTGGGTGCGCTATCTTCTGTAAGGGGAACAGGAGCTGCTGCTACGGCGGGTTTGGCCACGCCATTGCTACCCCCACCGGTTTCAATGCGTG
>JAACZQ010000099.1 GCA_009996675.1 Chitinophagaceae bacterium | reverse complement strand
GAGGCGGGGGTGGGGAGTGAAAGGTGAAAAGTGAAAGTAACTGGCCGACTCAGACAGACGAAGTTGCACACGCTACTAAGGGGTGAATGCTGCTATACGCTTTGCAACATGAATGTATCGCCAACCAAAAACCATAAACCCCAAACCATAAACCAACTACTTCTTTGCACCCAGGAAATGATCGAGCGCAGCTACCATGCTGGGGCGTTGGGGGGATGGTACTTTAATATCCAGTTGCAGTCCTGCATCTTCCACCGCTTTGGATGTGTTATTACCAAAAGCGCCAATAACGGTTCCGTTTTGTTTGAAGTCGGGGATATTATCAAAAAGGCTTTTTACGCCACTGGGTGTAAAGAAACAGATCACATCGAAATCAACAGCTGTAATCACACTGGTGATATCGTTGCTGATGGTACGATACATGAAAGCCAGCTGGTACTCGCACTTATTGGATTTCAGCCAGTTCACAATTTCATTATCCTGCTGGTTCTCACTGCACACATACAGGAATTTTTCATTCTCCTTGTGTTTATTGATCACATCAAACATGCTTTTATTGGTACCATCGGCACCATAAAACACTTTGCGTTTGCGGTAAAGAATAAATTTCTGGAGATAAAGCGCTACGGCTTCGGTAATGCAGAAGTATTTGGTATCCTGACTGATCGTTATTTTCATTTCTTCGCAGGTACGGAAAAAATGATCGATCGCGTTTCTGCTGGTGAATATGACTGCACTGTATTGCGCAATATCTATTTTCTGCTTGCGGAATTCTTTGGCCGGGATCCCTTCCAGTTTAATGAACGGATGAAAGACCAGTTCAACCTGATACTTTCGTTCCAGATCAAAATAGGGCGACTTATCGCTCTCTGGTCTGGGTTGAGAGATCAGAATTCTCTTGGGGGTTTTTACAGTACCTGATTTGGAAGACCCTTTCTTTACCATGCTGTTTGTCTGAGATGTTGCAAAATTAAAACCTTCCGCCGATAAAATCCGACATGAGCTTATACAATAACAATAGTGGCAATATTTCCACGGCGCAAAGGTACAATAAAAAATGCAAGGCATTGACGCGAAGCGTGTTCCGTATGGCCGCAAAGGACACTACATACCGGTAGGCGAACAGTAACCCAATGGCCCCCAGGGATACGGTAACGGCCACCTGCTTCACGGCGGGTTGCGCGAAAGCCAGCAGGAAAAGAACTGGTACCAGGGCTACACCGATCACTTTATTGACCAGAAAAACCACAAAAGTGTAATTCCCGGCAGCTTCCGCCGAATTGAATACCCAGCCCGCAAACCGGAGGAAGAGGAATTTTCCCGCATACACCAGGGTCAGCAATGCCGCCCCATACAAAACCAGGTGCCAGAACGGGTTTTCCAGCCATTGCTGCGACTGAATGAGTAAGGCGGCGTAAATGCTGGTACTCACCACAAAAAGAAAATTGGTAAACAGCGACCCCATATTATCCTGCAAGAGCTGGTCCCGGGTTTGTTTTTGCCGGAGTGATGTCTGTAAAAACAAGACAAACAGGTTGCGGAAATAACGGCCAAAAACGAGGCGTATGAAAGTGAGCAGCATCAATACCCCGATCAGTAAATAAAAGAGGTCGTCGAGGCTGCGCCGCTCCCGGAAATTGCTGATCATATAAATGGCCGGCTTGTTCAGGGGCAGGTAAGGATGCTGGATATAATGACTGTATGTTACCGTATCAATCCTGGGTGACAATACCGGCGGCGCTGCGGTAACCAGGCTGTCTTTTTGCAGCGTATCTGCCACTACAGACCCGGCACTATCCGCTTGAATAACCTGACGGGCTTGAGGCAATACCGTATCCTTTGCAATGGCAGCAGGCGGACGTCCCGAATCGGTTTGGGCAATCAGCCTGGTACCGGTCAAAGTACAAACGAGGAGCAACAGGTAACAATACAACAACTTCATCCTTACAAAAATAAGATTATGCCTCTTCTCCTGAACAATGGACACTGGATTTCAGTGGCTGATCTGGCAGGCTCGGCTTTCCGGCCTAATTTCGCAGCATGTCCGGCATCTACCTGCATATCCCGTTTTGTAAAAAAGCCTGTCACTACTGCAATTTTCATTTTGCGGTCTCCCTCCAGCAAAAAGCACAGCTGGTGGCGGCTCTGTGCACAGAAGCCCGTTTACGCAAAACAGCCCTCCATAGTCCCGTTACCACCCTTTATTTTGGTGGAGGCACCCCTTCTTTGTTAACAGCTGCAGAACTCTCGCTGATCCTACAGACCCTGCGGGAACATTTCACTATTTTACCGGATGCCGAAATCACCCTGGAAGCCAATCCGGATGACTGTTCCCCCGAAAATATGGCCGACTGGAAAGCTGCCGGCATCAACCGGCTGAGCATTGGGATCCAGTCTTTTTTCGATGAACACCTGTTATGGATGAACCGGGCACACACGGCCGACCAGGCAAATGAATGTATCCGGCTGGCACAGGAGGCTGGTATTCACAATATCACCATTGATCTTATTTATGGCACACCCGGTTTAACCGATGCCCAATGGAAGACCAATATTCAAAAAGCACTGGACCTGGGTATACCGCATTTGTCCTGTTATGCCCTTACTGTGGAACCCAAGACGGCGCTGGATAGTTTAATCCAAAAAGGAAAGAAGGAAAACGTTGATACGGATCAACAGGCCCGTCAGTTTGAAATCCTGACCACCACCCTGGAGCAGGCAGGCTTTGAGCATTATGAAATATCCAATTTTGCCCGTCCGGGTTTTCGAAGCAGGCATAACAGCAGTTACTGGCAGGGTTTACCCTACCTGGGGCTGGGTCCTTCCGCCCACTCCTATGATGGCCGTCAGCGACAGTGGAATATTGCCAATAACGGCTTATACATCAGCAGCATTGAACGGGGGGAGATTCCGGCAGAGTCGGAAATACTGAGCCAGGATCAGCAGCTGAACGAATACATCATGACCTCCATCCGCACACTGGAAGGTTGTTACCTGAAGCGGGTGGAAGAGCAATGGGGCATAACAGCGGCGGCGGCTTTAAGGGAGCGGGCCGGCAAACACCTGGCACGGGAAACCATAACACTAACCAGTGATGAACGGTTGGTGCTGCGCCCGGGGGGCAAGTTTTTGGCCGACGGTATTGCCGCAGACCTCTTTGTATAAAAGCTTAAGGATGGTGGTGACGATGCCTAACGAGGGCTCTGATCAGATTAATTCCCAGCACAAGTACCAGCAACCCTACGAGGGCCATGGGATTCCATATGGAGAATGATACCGGCATGACTTAAAGATACGACATTTCTCAGACCAGGTATCCTTCTATGGCCTTAAATCCATCAGCGGCAGGCCGGTGTTCCCAGAGGATTTCATAAATGGCGGTGGCAATGGGCATGGATGCCTGTACGGTTTGGTTGGCTTTCACAATACATTTACTGGCATTATAGCCCTCTGCAACCATATTCAGTTCCAGCTGTGCGGCTTTAACCGAATACCCCTTCCCGATCATATTACCAAAAGTGCGGTTACGGCTGAACAGGGAATAACAGGTTACCAGCAGATCACCCAGGTATACCGATGCCGCATAATGGGGATCATTTTCTCCAACGACAGCAGACTGATGACGCTGCGCGCGCAGAAAAGCCACCATTTCACTGGCGCTGTTGGCAATGTATACACTCAGGAAATTATCGCCGTATTCCAGTCCGTGTGCAATTCCCGCTCCCAGGGCATAAATATTTTTCAATACCGCTGCATATTGTACACCAACCACATCAGTATTCACCATGGTATTGATATACTCACAGGAAAAATCGGTGGATACCTGTTTGGTCAGGGCCGCATCCTTACCCGAGAATGTGAGGTAGGATAACTTTTCAGCTGCCACTTCTTCGGCATGACAAGGACCGAGCAGTGCTACATAATCCTGCTGTGCAAGCTGGAAATGGTTGGTCAGGTATTCGTTCAGCAACTGGTTACCTGTTGGCAAAATACCTTTCACCGCCGAAATGATTTTTTTGCCCTGTAATGCATCGGCAGGCAGTTGTTTGAATACGTCTTCCACGTAAGCCGATGGAATAGCAATCACCAGGACATCTGCGGCTTTAACCACCGTTTGAATATCGGCATGCAGGTTCAACAGAGAAGGGTCGAAATAGGCAGCACTGAGATAATGCGGGTTGTGCCGGCGTTTTTCCATATAACGGATGGTATCGGTATTGCGCACCCACCAATGTATGCTATGCCCGTTATCGGTTAAAATCTTTGCCAGCGCCGTAGCCCAGCTCCCACTTCCTAAAATACCATACTGCATGCAGTTCCGATTTAACCGCAAAAATAGCAAATACGGGGGAGGAAAAGCGAATAATGCCTGGTGAGTAATTTGATGCGTAAACCCTCGAATCACAAGAGGGTATTAAGGAAGAGACAGCTGAAATGAATCAGGCATCTCCCCCACGGAATGCTATGCCGTAGGTGTCACACCCTTCTACCAACTTCAAACCATACACCAGAAACCTCAAACTACTCAGTCTTTTTTCTTCTCTTCAAACAGCTTATCCTTGGCTACAATGGTAATGAGATTACCATCTTTCAGAATTTTGCTGACGGTGTTATAGGGACCGGTTACTACCTGATCACCATTGGAGAGACCGCTGACAATTTCGATATAGTTGAGGTCCTGGATAGCTGTTTTTACTTTTACCTTTTTAACCCGGTTATCTTTCTGCACCACAAAAACCACTTCATCTACTGCTTCGTCATTGGAGGCAGGGCTGGCATTATCGGAATTGTTATCGGATGATTGCTGTTTATCGCCACCTCCATCCTTGCCTTCATTTTTATCACGTGTAGTTACCGCATTCAGGGGTACGGCCAGTACATTGGCCCTTGTTTTGGTCTGGATATCAGCATTGGCACTCATACCCGGACGGAAAGGAAAACTTTTACCGGGCACTACCAGGTCCTGGTAGCTGGATGCAATCAGGCGGATATGCACTTTGTAATTGGTCACTTCTGTACCAGATGCAGCCGTTGCCGTTGTGCCGGTATTGGGATTGGCAATTTTGTATACCAGTCCCTTGAACTTGCGGTTGGTATAAGCATCTACTTCCACCAGCGCTGTATCGCCAATTTTTACTTTGGGAATATCATTTTCACCCACATCTACCCTGATTTCAATACTGCGCATATCGGCTACACGCATCATTTCCGTACCCGCCATCTGAGCGGTACCTACCACCCGCTCGCCTTTCTTCACAGACAATAAACTGATGATGCCGTCCATGGGAGCGGTGAGTGTGGTTCTGGAAAGATCTTTATTGGCACGGGCCAGTTGTGCTTCGGCACCCTGAATAGAAGCCTGTGTGGCTTTAATACCTTCTTTGGCTGCATTGTAATTGGCTTCGGCTGTACGCGCCACCTGTTCTGCCTGCTCATATTCCTGGCGGGAAACTACTTTATCGGCATACAGTTTACGCTGCCTTTCAAAAGCTGCCTTAGCATTGTCCATGGTTGCTTTCAATCCCTGCAGGCTGGCAGTAGAATTAGACAATTGTGCCTTGGCTTGATCTACACCTGCAGAAACCTGATCGCGCTGTGTAGAATAGATATCGGCATAAATACGCGCCAGTACCTGTCCGCGGCGAACACTATCCCCTTCATTTACATTTAACTCAACGATTTCACCGCTGATATCGGGACTTACTTTCACCTCAATTTCAGGGTATACTTTACCACTGGCATTAACGGTTTCAATAATGGTGCGGGTAGTTGCTTTTTCGGCAGAAACCTTGAGACCTTCCTCCTTGCCCAATACACCGGTCTTTTTCAGCCCTACAAAAATGACTATCAGTACTACCAGTCCTACAATAATCCAAATCAGTTTCTTACTCATAAAACGAAGTTTCGGTTTGCGTAAAGTTTAAGCGTGTATAGATGCATCAGAGTTTCAGTCCCTGTCCTTTATAAAATTCCAGCACTTTCATTTTAAACACATAATCGTATTGATTACTCAGCTGCTGTACCTTGGCACGCAACAAAGTGTTTTGATTGGTGATCAGATCCAGCGACCCCAGTAAACCCACTTCGTATCTTTTCATGGCATAATCGTAGGCTTTCTGTGCACTCTCTACCTGTTTTTTACCGGCATTGAATTTTTGCAGGGCAGCCGTTGCATTGTTATACGCTGTATAGATATCCTGTTTCAGTTTCAGATCGGCCTGTTCTTTCTGGAGCTCTACAGTTTTCAGGTTCAGTTTGGAACGCTGGTGGGCAATTTTACCCTGTCCGCTGTTGAAAATGGGGACAGAGATACTTACACCCACATTCTGACCAAAGTTGTCGCTGAGCTGACGTGACCAGCCCTGCCAGAGATCGCCGAAACCGCGGGTACTCTGACTGAAGCGGTACAAGGGATTCTGTACATAATATTCTACGTTGCTGATGCGAACGATGGGTTCGGCACCGGTAACAGGGCTATAGCCCAAAAACGTAACGCCATCCAGTTTTTTGAATGAGTTGGAAAAGTTGCTGGACAGGTTCACACCCAGATTTACGGTTGGATACATGAGTGCGCGGGCAGCCAGGATATTTTTCTGTGCCGCTTTGATACGGAAATCATTGGCTTTCTGCAAAGGTTGTGTGGTGAGTGCCAGCTGGTATACCAGCTCTGGCTGCAGTTCACCAAAAGATTCCACTGGTATCTGATCTACGGGAGGCATATCTACTTCAAACGCTACTGCCGGATCCAGGCTCAGCATGCCTTTTAAATTGAGGATATTCAGCTGCAAAGTGGTGACGGCGGCTACGTAGTTGCTGCTGTCGTTGGCCAGCTGTGCTTCAACTTCAGCGAGATTCAATTCTGGCAGTGCTCCTGCATCAACCCTTTTACGGGTAATATCCAGTTGAGAGATGGATTGTGCGATCTGCACCTGCGTGATTTTCACCTGCTCACTGGCAGCCAGTACCTGCAGGTAGAAATTAGCTACGTTCAGCGAAATATCATTCGCAGTTCTTTCCACTTCCGCCAATGCAGCTTTGGCAGTGAATTCGGAAGCCAGGAGTGTGTTCTTCAAACCACCGGCATTATACAATTGCAAACCCGCATTCACACCAAAGTTCTGGTACAGGAACTGTGTGGTTGAAAAGCTATTGGTAGTAGGATCAATAGAACGTCCGAAACGCACACCGGTACCGGTATTGGCAGAAACCCCCGGGTATTGTCCCATACGCGACTGACGCTCCTGCAAAGCACTGATCCGTGCCTGCACATCGGCCTGCTTCACAGATATATTGTTCACTCTGGCGTATTCAATACAACGGCGCAAATCCCATTTATCGGAACGCACCTGAGCCATTAACTGGCTAACCAGGGCACAGGACAGCAGTGTTAGTAGCTTCTTCATATATAACAAATTTAACGGTTTCCCGTCCAGATGGCGAAGTTTTAGACAGGCGGATGTCAAAAACCGACAAACCGTTGAAAAACTGTTATGAAAGGTGGGCGATGGCAGCAAAAGCCTGTTCCAGGTCGGCCACCAGGTATTCCGGTTCTTCCAGGCCCACATAGAGGCGGATACTCCTGTGCAGCGGGTCGGCCGGATTGAACGCTTCCGGGGCCATACCCGCACATTTGGGAATGATCAGGGATTCATGACCACCCCAACTCACCGCCATCAGTATATGTTTCAGGCTGTTGCAAAAGGTTTCCAGGGTTTGGCACTGTTCGGTCCGGATGATAAAAGTCAACAACCCGCAAGCTCCCTTCATTTGTTTCCGGGCCAGTTCATACTGGGGGAAAGCGGGGTCGAACGGGAAGATCACCTGCTCCACACGCGGATGGGATTGCAGCCATTTGAGTACAACCGAAGTGCTTCGGTTGATCCGCTCAAGCCTCGCTGGCAGGGTTCTCAAGCCCCGGATCAGCAGCCAGGCATTAAAGGGCTGGATACCGGACCCGATATTCATGTATTCGCTGTTGAATATGCGTTCGATCATGGTTTTACTGCCACTCAATACCCCGGCCACCGTATCGCTGTGTCCGCTGATATACTTGGTAGCCGATTGCAGCACCAGGTCGATCCCCAGGGTATAAGGCTGCTGGTACAGGGGCGAGCAGTAACTGTTATCGCAAATGGTAATGATTCCTTTCGAACGGGCCAGGGCTGCAACAGCAGCCAGGTCCTGCAAGCCGTATAACCAGCTGTTGGGCGACTCCAGGTAAATAACGCGGGTATTGGGTTGCAGGGCTTTTTCAAACTCCTCCACAGTTTTTCCTTCCACATAAGTAACCCCCACCTGGAAACGCGGCAGGATATCGTCAAACATTTTACGGGCCCAGGCATAGGGCTCTTTTACGCTTACAATATGATCTCCAGATCCCACCTGTGCCAATACAGCGGCAAATATGGCGGCAGCCCCGCTGTTGAATACCAGGCAATCTTCTGCCCCATCCAGTGCGGCCAGTTTTTGTCGCAGTATATCCACCGTAGGATTTCGTCCCCGGCTATACAGCCAGGTAGCATATTCATCGGCAAAAGAAGCCCGCAGGTCGGCCACGGTAGCAAAAGCAAAATTGCTGGTTTGTACAATGGGGGGCGCTATGGCACGGAAATAGTCTTCCCTTGTCTCGCCCAGTTCATTCAGGATGTATGAAATATCCATATCAGGAAGGATTCGCTGTATTGGTTTGTTTCTTGCCCAGTCCGCGCGTCAGGAAATAAATAATCATGAAACCAGCCAGTACTCCCACACCCACCAATGCCGTATCAGGTGTTTGTATGGCAATACTGGTTCCCACAAATAAATAGGCGCTCATAAAAATCAGCGGCATGAGCGGGAATAATTTCATTTTAAAGATACCGGTACCATCGAGGTGTTTGGTTCTTTTACGCAGGATAAAAATGGTAGCGCTGGATGCCACCATGCCAAAGCAATCGAGGAAGATGGTAAAATTCAGTATCTTTTCAAAAGTCTGTGCGAAAAAGAGAATGACGATACAAATGGCTGCAAACACGGTGAGTGATACCGTAAGCACCTGGTTACGCGGATGCTGCTTAGAAAAGACAGCCGGTAATGTACCTTCCGTACTCATGGCATACATCACCCGCGGATTACTCAGCAGCAATGCATTCACATAAGCCAGTACCCCAAAGAACAGGAAGAATGAAAATATTTCCGCTCCACGGGTTCCGAATGTTTTCTGCATCACCACATACGCGATCTCTCTTTCACCCTTCATCTGATCGAAGCCCACAATGGTATAATAACTCAGATTCACCAGCAGGTATAAACCAATGATAATGGCGATACCAATAAAAATACCGCGGGGAATATTTTTCGCCGGCTGCTCTACTTCATTGCCGAAATTGATGGTTTGCTGGTACCCCCCATACGTAAAGGATACAGCAATCAGGCTCACACCCAGGCTCTGAATCCAGCTCATGGATGGAACGGCAGAAGCAGCCGGGGCCTGCGTTACTGCAGTAGCAACCGCATGATCCTGCGGAAAGAACAGGGCCAGGATCAGTACAACAATCATCCCGATCTTGATCAGCATCAGGATATTCTGTGCCCTTGAACTCATCTTCAAACCCATCAGGTTAATCCCGTAAAAAATAATAATGGCACCACAACTGATCAGTGCCTTATGCACATCAGTCCAGGCTACTCCGGGAAATAATTTGGTGATATAACCGCTGCCAATCAGGGCTACACCACTCAAACTGGCAGCATTACTGATGAGGATAATACAATTGATGGCGAAGGCAATACTGGGGTGATAGGCATAGGAAAACACTTTATAATAACCGCCGGTCACCGGGTAACGGCTCCCGATTTCTGCATAGGTCAAAGCACCGCATAACGCCACAAAACCACCCAATAACCAGGCAGTAAAATAAACAGATGGCTCAATAGCATCACGGGCACTGGTAGCTGCCGTTCTGAAAATACCCATACCAATAACCAACCCTACCACAATCATGGTAAAGCTGAAAAGATTCAGTTGTTGTCTTCCTTGCATAGTCTGTGTTCGTATGAAATTTACAGTCGTTAAATGTAATGGATTTCCGGTGATTGTGGAGGGGAGGCGAGAATCCTGCGTTGTCAATCCTACGGGAGCGGTGAAAAATGAAAAGATGCCTGCTCACTACTCCCTAAAATCGTCGGTCGGGCAAAAACAGCCTGTACCGGGTCTACGACTGGCGAACCTAACCGCTCACAAATCAAAAATTCAAAGATCAAAAAATCAAAGATTTGACATCTGACATCCAACATTCCCCATCCTGTGTAAAACTAAATTTCCCCAACAGCCCTGTTCCCTTAGTTTTGTGGCGTATTCGGTTCCCGCTTCGGCGGGATTAAAAGGGAAGTCCGGTGTAAATCCGGCGCTATCCCCGTAGCTGTAAGCTTTTGAAGTGAAAGGAAGTTCTGTTTACCCAAACAGATCCCATGCTCTCACTACTGTTGTTTCTACTAACCACTGTTACGCATCGGGCGTGATGGGAAGGTTCAACAACAGCTAGCAAGCCAGAAGACCTGCCTGATACATTCGATCATTCACGGCTTTCGGGTGAAAAGCATGGAGTGTAAATGCTGTCTGCAGCAGCTATTTATATTGCTCCTTTTTTGTTTTCCTGAAAGCTCATTGTTTATCTTTTAACATTCAACAATGAGCAAAACATGCACGCTCCTCACTGTGCTTTTAACAGGTAATATCCTGTATGCGCAGCAAAACGACAGTACTCGATTAGATGATGTAGTGGTAACAGCTACCCGGACAGGTATTAAATCCTCCCAAACTGGAAAAATTGTTACAGTAATTGACCAGGCAGCCATTAACCGACAGCAGGGCCGCAGCCTGGGTGAACTGCTGAACACACAGGCAGGCTTTTTCATCAACGGTTCCAATAATAGCCTGGGCACCAATCAGGATTTGTATTTCCGCGGCGCCGGCACAGGCAGTATGCTCGTGGTTATTGATGGAACGCCTGTTTTTGATCCCTCGCAAACCAATAATGCCTTTGATCTCAACAGTATTTCCCTGGACCAGGTGGAAAAAATTGAAATCCTGCGCGGTGGACAAAGCACTTTGTGGGGCAGCGATGCCGTTGCCGGTGTAGTACAGGTATTTCTGAAGAAAGGAAGCCGCGCCAAACCCAGCATCAATGCACAAGCCGCTTATGGCAGCTATGAAACTTTTCGCAGCAATGCTGCATTGAGCGGTCAGACCGGTGCATTGGGGTATAATGTCCGTTACGGATATACCAAAAGTGCAGGTATGCCTGCCGCCTACGATAGCACGGGCACCAAAAACTTCCGCAAAAATGGTTTTGAGCAGAGCACTTTATTTACCGAATTACGGTACCAGATCAGACCTGGTTTTTCTCTGCGTACGTTTAGCGATCTCAGTCATTATAACACTTCTTATGCCGGGGGACCTTTTACAGATGAAAAGGACTACAATGCCCGCAATAAGAATTATGTAGGCGGTCTGGCTTTGCAATACCAGCGAAACCAGTTTACCTGGTCCCTCACCGGCAGCATTCAGCAGGTGAGAAGAAAATTTGTGAATGATAGTGGTTATGTATCCAGCATTTACAGCAAATACAGTGAAGGCTATTATACTGGCCGCACAACAGTGCTGGAGAGTTTTGCCAACCAGCGCTGGGGTAAACATTTCCAGTTAACCGGTGGCATCCAGCACATTAGCCAAAATACTTCCCAGTCTTATTTCAGCACCGGAGCTTTTGGTCCCTTTGCCACAGCGCTGGGTAAAGACAGTGCTAACATTCAACAAACATCTGTATTTGTGTCGGCCCTCTTCAGCGGATGGAAAGGATGGAATCTGGAATTGGGTACACGACTGAACCATCATTCCATTTATGGCACCAATGCTACTTATACCATTAATCCCTCATTTACCATATCGGAAAGAACCAAGTTCTTTGTAAATATTTCTTCAGCCTACAAAATACCTTCCCTGTATCAATTGTACAGCGAGTATGGAAATAAGCAGCTGAGACCGGAATACAGCACTACGTACGAAGCCGGTGTGCAAACTCATAACCCTGCACAAACCTGGTCGGTACGTCTGGCTGTTTTCAAAAGAGATGTTCGCGATATTATCATCTTCTATACCGATCCGGCTACATTCAACAGTCAGTACATCAACAGAAGCCAGCAACGCGATTGGGGTGGTGAGTTGGAAACCAAATTCAGCCTGGGCAAAAAAATCCAGTGGCTTACCAACCTGGCTTATGTAGATGGTAAGGGCATTGACAAGGGTGTCAAAACAAAGAATCTCTACCGCCGGCCGCATGTGGTTATCAACAGTAGCCTGAATATACAGGCCAGTCAGTCATTGCATATCAGTCCGTCTATCCGTTTTGTAGGCAGCCGTTTGAAGGGTGAATATGATGCGGGACCTGCAGAGCAGCCTTCGTATTATACCATTGACCTGCTGGCCAACTATGATATTACGACAAGCATCAGGGCTTTTATAGACCTGCGCAATATCACCAACCAGCGTTATTTTGATGTGGTAGGTTACAACAGCAAGCGATTCAATATGATGGCTGGCTTTAGTGTAAGACTTTAACAACCGATCCCGCTGCGGATAACGGCAGCGGGATTTTTTAATCCTAAAACAAATCCCATGTCCTTACAAAAAATTCAACCACGCACTGCGGTACTTTTATTATTTCTGCTGGTGACAGCTGTCTTCCGTATTGGTATCTCTCAGGTGGGCGGCAGCTGGTCTAATTTCACACCTGTTGGCGCATTGGCCCTGTTTAGTGGCACTTATTTCCAGAACCGGTATCAGCAATATCTTTTTCCCATACTCACCCTGTTCTTCAGCGATTTTTTGCTGATGCAAACAGTGTATGCCAAGGATGGAAATGGTTTCCTGTATAGCGGATGGTATTGGGTATACCTGGCTTTTGCTGCCATGGTAGCACTGGGTTCTCTGATTAAGCGCGTGAATATCCGATCCTTTGTACTGGCCGCTATTGGTGCTGCCTTATTACACTGGCTGATCACCGATCTGGGTGTATGGCTGGGAGGCTGTACCGACATTACTACCGGTAAACCTTTTACGAGAGATATGGAAGGACTGATCCGCTGTTATGTACTGGCACTGCCTTACCTGAAATACCAGCTCCTGGGCAACCTCATGTATGGCACTGTGTTATATGGTGGCTTTCACTTATTGCAGCAACGTTTCAGCTTCCTCAAAACCATTCATGCTTAATCATTCCGTTTATGCCAGCCCATGAAACCAAAACATGCGCCCGCTGTCAGCAAGCTTTTGAATGCAAGATGGGCGATATCAGTCATTGTCATTGCAAAGATGTTCAACTAACCCTGGAAGAGCTTGCTTTTATTGAAAGCAGGTATGTGGATTGTCTCTGTCACCAGTGCCTGATGGACCTGAAAAACAAAACGGTTTTATTCCGTGAAAAATATTTATTCCGATGATTACACTGATAACCGGAGGTGCCCGGAGCGGCAAAAGCAGCTTTGCACAAAACTTAGCCATACAGGAAACTGCAGAACCCTGTTATGTGGCTACGGCACGCGACTGGGGCGGAGACTTCACCGACCGCATCAGAAGACACCAGCACGACCGCGATAGCCGCTGGCATAATTATGAAGCGGAAAAATGGGTGAGCCAACTACCGCTGGAAGGTAAAACGGTAGTGATTGATTGTATTACCTTGTGGCTTACCAATTTTTTTACCGATAACCAGCAGGATATTGATCGGTCACTGGAAGATTTCAAAGCAGAGATTAATCAGCTGGCTAAGATGGATGCCCACCTGATCATTGTTACCAACGAATTGGGTATGGGATTACATGCCGATACAGAAGTGGGGCGAAAATTCACCGATCTGCAGGGATGGGCCAATCAGTATACCGCATCGGTTGCCGGGCAGGTCATTTTTATGGTGAGCGGATTGCCTTTGTTTTTAAAATCGCCTGCCATCAATGCACAACTATGACCGGCTTATCTACTTTTTTCAACTGGAGTGGCGGGAAAGACAGCGCATTGGCCCTATACCATTTGTTACAGGATCAACGTTATTCCATCGGCACACTGCTTACCAGTATCAACAGCACACATAACCGTATATCCATGCATGGCGTTCGGAGAGACTTGTTGATGCAGCAGGCCGAAGCCATTGGCCTGCCACTGCGTTTACTGGAACTGCCGGATCAGCCGGATATGGATATTTATGAACAAACCCTGCATACGGTTACTACCGATTTACAAAACAATGGCTATACCCACGCAGCCTTTGGTGATATTTTCCTGGAAGACTTAAGACAGTACCGCGAAACCCAACTGGCCCGGGCGAATATGCAGGCCGTATTTCCACTATGGAAAAGAGATACCCGTGAACTCCTGCATGAATTTGTAGACCTGGGGTTTAAAACCATTATTGTATGTACCAATGACCGATTTTTATCAGCCGATTTCGCCGGCAGGATCATCGACCGTGATTTTCTGAAGGACTTACCTGCAGATGTTGATCCCTGCGGGGAAAACGGAGAGTTCCACAGTTTTGTATTCGACGGACCAATTTTCAACAAACCTGTTTCTTTTACCTTAGGTGAAAAAGTATATCGTACCTATGCATCCCCGGAGCATACTGATACGGAAACGGCAAACATGGGTTTCTGGTACCACGACCTGCTTCCACTTGATTAAGTATACCTGTTATGAATCTACAAGAACAACTCGAACAACGCATCAATAGCAAAACCAAACCCCTGGGTGCATTGGGTAAACTGGAGTCGCTGGCCATACAGATCGGACTGATACAGCAAAGCACCACGCCTTTTATCAGCAACCCGCACATACTGGTTTTTGCCGGTGATCATGGCATTGCTGCTACCGGATTGGTGAACCCCTACCCGCAGGCCGTTACGGCCCAGATGGTCATGAATTTTGTGCAGGGAGGAGCTGCCATCAATGTATTTACCCGTCAACACGGACTCGCACTGAAAGTAATAGATGCGGGTGTTAATGCAGATCTCAGTACTGTTCGTCACCCTGCATTACTGCATCATAAAATAGCCTACGGTACCGCCAATTACCTGGAAGCACCGGCCATGTCTGGCCAACAGGTACAGGAAGCCTTACAGAAAGGCAAGGATCTGGCCACGCAATTAGCTGCCGGCAACTGCAATTGCATGGGGATTGGCGAAATGGGAATCGGCAATACTTCTTCTGCTGCACTGATCCTGAGTGCCATCACCGGCAAACCGATTCAGGATTGTACCGGCAGGGGTACCGGCGTCAACGATGCCCAACTCGCTCAAAAGATCGAAACACTCCGTAAAGTACATGAACATCATCAATTAGCTGCTTTAGCTGATAAACCGTTGGAATTACTGGCTGCGGTGGGTGGATTGGAAATAGCCATGATGACCGGTGCTTGTCTGGGTGCTGCGGCCAACCGTATGATCCTGGTGATTGATGGTTTTATCGCTACCGCTGCCCTCATGATTGCCAAACTGATGAATCCGGACGTACAGCAATTTTGTGTATTCGCACACCACAGCGGTGAGCAGGGGCATACACAGATGCTGACATGGCTGAAAGCCTCCCCACTGCTGCAACTGGATATGCGCCTGGGTGAAGGCACCGGCGCTGCACTGGCCATACCTCTACTGCAAAGTGCTGTGGCTTTTCTGGAAGAAATGGCGAGCTTTGAGAGTGCCGGTATTTCCGGTAAACCCGTAGATTGATTCAGACCATGAAGCAACAACTGCATATTTTCTTTACCGCACTCATGTTCCTGACCCGGATACCTGTCCCCAGATGGGTGCATCACAGTCACCATGCTCTGCAACAATCCGCCCGTTATTTTTCGCTGGTTGGTTTACTCGTGGGCAGCATAGGAGCCATAACCTGGTTGCTGGCACTGGAATGGTTCAGCATACCTACTGCCATTGTATTGTCTATGCTTGCAACCCTGCTGACTACCGGCGCTTTTCATGAAGATGGTTTTGCCGATTGCTGTGACGCTTTTGGTGGTGGCTGGACCAAAGAAAAAATTCTCACCATCATGAAGGACAGTCGCCTTGGCACTTTTGGGGTTGTGGGTCTTTTTTTCATCCTGGCACTGAAAGGATTGCTGTTATTTGAACTGAGTGTACGCTTCAGTCCGCAAATGCTGGCCCTCCTGCTCATAACAGCCCATGCCATCAGTCGTTTTATGCCGGTGACCATTATGCAGCAATACCCGTATGTGCAGGACATCGATGCCAGTAAATCTAAACCACTGGCCGACCGTGTACTTACCGTC
>JAACZQ010000098.1 GCA_009996675.1 Chitinophagaceae bacterium | reverse complement strand
TCAGGCGACACAACAACGGCGGGGGTGGTTTTTGACTTGTCCGCCGTAGCTTCAGCGAAGGTGGATTCCTTCTCCGCAGGGTCCCCGCATCGTCTCCCGAGGAACGAGGGGACGTTGCGGCTTCTCCCATAAAAGCAATTTACAATCCATGTTCGGGCTATACACATTCACGGTCAAAAAAGAAATACAAAAGCAAATTCAACACACGGGCCGTGCAGAACGCAGGGTCCCTTCGTGCCTCAGGAGACCCTGCGAAGAAGGAAGAAGTATAGATCATATTGCGAGATGATCATCAGTCAGTTTTTCAAATTCTTCCAGAATGGCCATCGACTCCGCTTGTCCCAATAAGGAATCCCGCTGCAGTTTTCGTTTCAGCAATTGACGCTTCTGGTATGAGTTATACAAACGAACTGCATCATTCATATAACGGTTCCTGTCAACCTGCAAAGAGGCTGTGATCTTTACTGTGTCTTCAAAAATCATGTCTTCCAATTCCAGGGAAATTGTTTTCATAAGCATGGTTTGATCAAAAGCATTTACTAAAACTTTCCGGCTATAAAATTACAACAAGCCTATAAATTGGAAACGGAGCGGGTCAGGTGAAATGTTGGATGTCAGATCGCAGATGTCAGATATGGAGAGAAATGTGATTCCCCATTAAACAGAAAGTTGTTGGTCAGGCGACACAACAACGGCGTGGTTGGTTTATGGTTTGGGGTTTATTGTTTCTGGTTGGAAGTTGGTTTACTGGTAGCTGGTAGCTTGCGGCTTGTAGCTCGCAGCGCTAACATCCGCCTCAGGCGAACAAGCGCTCATGCCTAACGCCTAACTCCTAACACCTCACACCTAATGCGCCAACAGCCAAAAGCCAACAGCTTGAGGCTTGTAGCTCGAAGCTCACAGCTCATAGCTCACGGCTAAAATAAAAAACGGGGTATACCATAATGATATACCCCGCTTAAACTATTATACAAGCCCGTTACTACTGCAACTTGGCTTTCAGATTCTGATCCAGTGCATCCAGGAACTCTTCGGTGTACAGGTAATGTTCACCATGGTTTACTTTATTGCCATGGATACATACCGCCAGGTCCTTGGTCATTTTACCACTCTCTACGGTTTCTATACAAACCTGCTCCAGGGCGTGACAGAAATTGATCAGTTCCTGGTTACCATCCAGCTTACCACGGAATTCCAGACCACGGGTCCAGGCAAAAATGGAAGCAATGGGATTGGTAGATGTAGGTTTACCTTTCTTGTGTTCGCGGTAGTGACGGGTTACGGTACCGTGGGCGGCTTCCGCTTCCATTACTTTACCATCCGGTGTTACCAGGGTGGATGTCATGAGACCCAGGGAACCAAAGCCCTGTGCAACGGTATCGCTCTGTACATCGCCATCGTAGTTCTTACAGGCCCATACAAAATTACCGTTCCATTTCAGTGCGCTGGCAACCATGTCGTCGATCAAACGGTGCTCATAGGTAATACCTGCTTCGGTAAATGCGGCTTTGAATTCGTTCTGGTAGATCTCTTCGAAAATATCTTTAAAGCGACCATCGTATTTTTTCAGGATGGTGTTTTTGGTTGACAGGTACAAGGGCCATTTCTTCATCAGCGCCTGGTTGAAACAAGCACGGGCAAAACCCTTGATGCTTTCATCGGTATTGTACATGGTCAGCGCCACGCCATCGCCTTTGAAATTATATACTTCATACTCCTGAACGGTTCCGTCTTCACCTTCAAATTTCACTGTGAGTTTACCCTTGCCCTTGGTAACAAAGTCGGTCGCACGGTACTGATCACCAAAAGCGTGACGGCCAATACAAATGGGGGCAGTCCAGTTGGGCACCAGTCGGGGTACATTGGAGCAAACAATCGGCTCGCGGAACACGGTACCGTCGAGGATATTGCGGATGGTACCATTGGGGCTCTTCCACATTTGCTTCAGGTTGAATTCTTTCACACGCTCTTCGTCGGGTGTGATGGTTGCACACTTGATACCCACGCCATATTCCTTGATGGCATTGGCTGCATCAATGGTTACCTGATCATTGGTCTGATCGCGGTACTCCACACCCAGGTCGTAGTACTTGATATCAACTTCTATATAAGGGAGAATCAGTTTTTCTTTGATAAACTTCCAGATGATCCTCGTCATTTCATCGCCATCCAGTTCAACAACCGGATTCGCTACTTTAATTTTTTGAGCCATTGGTTTGGGATTTTTGATAATAAAACGGCGACAAATGTACGGATTTTCCGGGCTTTACCCATGATTGGGCGGGTCCGATCCACGGGAACGATTGCATGACTATTGGCCCTGGCTGTTCACAATCAGTACGGGTATGGACAGTCCATGCCGCACGTCTTCAATCGTTTCACCAAAGAGATAATCTTTGAACCCCGAATGGCGGTGGGCCCCCATGATGAGCAGATCGGCCTTCGCCGCCTGAACGATGCGGATGATTTCTTTGGCTCGTTTATGGTAACCCAGTTCCACCGATACCTGGTATCCCCGCTCCCGCAATTGCGCTGCATAAGCATCCAATCGCTGTTTGTCGAGCCGGGTCTCTTCATCATCACTGGCAGCGCCCAGGTAACGTGCCGAAGCGCTTTCCACGATATGCAGGAGCAGGTACTGCACCCGGTCACCGCCCTGCGCCAAAGCATGGGCAATCAGCGCCTGATCGGCCCCCGTAAAATCCAGTGCTACGGCGATTTGCTGAACGGGCTTAACCACGAGGTGATCGAGATCGGCAAAAGCACCGTGCAGGGCTTCGGCCCGCTTCTCCTTGCGTTTGCGCAGTATCGGGAGAAAAGTCATCATGAGGAACAGGTACAGGAATCCCAGTATGGCAGCCACGAGCAGTATCTTCCAGCCCCAGTTACCCGCTTCCCGGAACACCAGCAGGGATTCTTCCGCCACCAGTTTCACATTCAGGAAAACCAGTACCGAAGCCACCAGCCAGGCAATGATTTTTACGGGTGTTTTAATCGCATACTGCCCCATGGTCTTTTTATCGCTCACAAAATGAATCAGGGGAATCACCGCAAAGCCCAGTTGCAGGCTCAGGATCACCTGGCTGAAGATCAGCAGGTCATCCACTTTACTGTCGCCATAAATACCAATCACCAGAATAGCCGGTACAATAGCAATCAATCGGGTAATGAGGCGTCTGATCCAGGGATTCAACCGCAGGTGCAGGTATCCTTCCATCACAATCTGCCCCGCCAGGGTTCCGGTAATGGTAGAGCTTTGACCGGCTGCAATCAGAGCAATGGCGAAGAGCATGGGTGCCAGTTCGGTGCCCAAAAGGGGTTGCAATAACTGGTGCGCTTCTTCAATCCGCGCCACTTGCGTATTGCCGGTTTTAAAGAATACCGTGGCAGCGAGTACCAGGATGGCTGCGTTCACAAAGAAAGCGGCATTGAGTGCTACCAGGCTATCGATAAAATTATATTTCAGCGCGCGGCGCACACTTTTCTCATCGGCACCGATCTTACGGGTTTGCACCAGCGCAGAATGCAGGTAGAGGTTATGCGGCATCACGGTGGCGCCAATAATACCTACGGCGATATACAGCGAATCCAGGTTCAGCGCTGTGGGTATAAAACCGGTAGCTACTTCCCGCAGGTTGGGTGCGGCGATCCATATTTCCACGAGGAAGGAAAGCCCAATAGTGGCCACCAGGGCAATGATGAACGCTTCCATTTTGCGGATACCCAGACGCTGCAACAGCAAAAACAGGAATGTATCCAGTACGGTGATGGCCGTACCCCAGATCAGGGGCAATCCGGTAAGCAAATGAATACCAATGGCCATACCCAGCACTTCTGCCAGATCCGTGGCGGCAATGGCCAGTTCGGCGAGTATGTAGAGGAAGAAATTAATAACGGGCGGATAGGTTTCCCGGTTGGCCTGTGCCAGGTCGCGCCGGCGAACAATACCCAGGCGGGCGCTGAGGCTTTGCAGGAGCAGGGCCATGAGATTACTCATGAGCAATACCCAGATGAGCTGGTAACCGAAACGGGCACCGCCCTGTAAATCGGTGGCCCAGTTACCCGGATCCATATAACCCACACTCACGAGATACGCAGGTCCCAGGTAAGCCAGTATCCTGCGCCATCCCTTGCGGGGCGTAGTGGTATCAACCGATTCATGCACTTCACTCAACGACTCCTGCCGGTGTACATGTTCCTGCATACTAACAAGTTTTTACAAATAATACAGATGCCAGTTCAAAACTGATATTCACCGAAGCCTGTTGTTTGATCCGGATATCCAGGGAACGGTCGAAGCTGAATATTTTACGCACATCCAAACGGGTACCCAGTTGCAATCCCTTGGCCTTTAATAATTCCAGCAGGGCGGGCGACTGACTGCCCACGGCGCTGATTTCGGCGGACTGGTGCAGGGGCAGTTCGGTCAAACGCACTTGCGGCTGAATGGTTATGCGGCCCTGGCTATCGGGAATGGGATCGCCATGCGGATCAAAACGCGGGAATCCCAGGAAAGCATCCAGCTTATCAATGAGTTTTTTACTGGTGATATGTTCCAGCTCCTCCGCAACTTCATGCACTTCATCCCAGCCAAACTGCAGTTTGCTCACCAGAAAGGATTCCCATAAGCGGTGCTTACGTACCACCGCCAATGCTACTTTCTTTCCTTCGGCACTCAGTTTAACCCCTTTGTAGGGTTCATAGTTCAGGAGTTTTTTGGCCTTGAGTTTTTTGAGCATATCGGTCACAGAAGGCGGTTTGGTCTGCAAGGCATCGGCCAGTGCATTGGTGGTAACCATGGCCGCATGGTCCTGTAAACGATAAATGGCTTTGATATAATTCTCTTCGGCTGCGGAGTACTGCATACCTAAATTTAAATTTAGGCGAATCTAAAAATTAATTCCCAAACCAGCAAGCATTAGCCGCTTTCGCCGAAAACACTATTTTTACCGAAAATCTACGCATGAAACAATGGTTACTCCTATGCTGTCTGCTCTTTGCCCTGTCCTGCAAGGATAAAAAAGCAGACCTGTCGGGGGAAACCCCTATTTCAGCGGCGGATTTTGAAGCGGCTTTCCCCGTCTTCAATACTTCCACCACCATTACCGATACCGGACTGGTTCGCAAAGCCGATACCACCACCATTGGTTACAAAGCCCTGACCCAATATTTCCCCGATACCGCATTGGCGCTGATAACGGGTAAGGATAAAAAAATGGCCATTCACCCGGTGGGACTGATCAGCAAGGAAAAAGAAAAATACTTTCTCTTCAACATCACCCAGCATAAAAAAACCAGGCTGGTGGTGATGGTAACGGATAAAAAAATGGCATACCTGGCTTCCAAGGAACTGCTGGACAACCAGCAAAACGATGGGTACAATCATTTTGTCTCCATCAACAAGGAACCCACTTTTACCATCAGCCGCGAAAAAACCACGGGTGATAATGTGTTGAAATTTACCCGCACCGGCTGGGCATTCAATACCGATGCCTTTATGGTGGTGGTGAACGACAGCAACGAGGACCCGGTGAAAACAGCTGTGATCAATCCCATTGATACCCTGCCGCGTAAAAACAAATACAGCGGCGACTATGTGCGCAACGACAAGAACTATATCTCCATACGGGATGGCAAGGACCAGAACACCTACCTGTTCTTTATCCATTTCGAAAAAAACAACGGCAATTGTGTGGGTGAATTAAAGGGCGATATGAAAATGAAATCTGCCCGTACCGCACAGTTCCTGCAAAACGGTGATCCCTGTGTGATTGACTTCAACTTCGATGGCAACTATGTCAGCATGAAAGAACAGGGCAGTTGTGGTAATCACCGCGGCATACAATGCTTCTTCGACGACAGCTTCCGCAAAAAGCGGGAACCCAAACCGAAAAAGAAAAAATAATGCCGGCGCTTATCAACAGGAATCGTTTGCATAAACTTCCTGTGCTTCATCCTAACGACTGTTTGCTATTTTTTTCGTTTCTTCCGACATCTTTCCCACATGGCTTTTGTGTAAAAAGTACATTTTAGGGAAATACCCCTATATTGCGAGGGCTATTTGATAACCAAAAGAGCATTTATGAATTTCAGGAATTACCATGTCCCTTATGCGATTAATGAGCAGTACACCAAAAAAGCCGCTTATTTTTCGATGGAGTTTGCCATTCACCAACCTTTGAAGATTTACAGCGGGGGGCTTGGTTTCTTAGCCGGTTCTCACCTGCGCAGTGCCTATGAATTGCGGCAGAATATGATTGGCATTGGTATCCTCTGGAAATATGGTTATTACGACCAGGCCCGCAACCAGGACCAGACATTGCAGGTTACTTTCATGGAGAAGATCTACAGTTTCCTGGAAGATACCGGTATCAAGTTCCAGATACTGATTCATGAACATCCGGTTTGGGTAAAAGCCTTTTACCTCAATCCAGAAACGTTTAAGAGTGCTCCCCTATTCCTGCTGAGCACCGATTTACCGGAGAACGATTATGTTTCACAAACCATTACCCACCGCCTCTACGATGCCAATGTGGCTACCAAAGTGGCACAGTTTATCCTGCTGGGTGTGGGTGGTGCCAAACTGATTGATGAACTGGGTTTCAATCCCGATGTATACCACCTCAATGAAGCGCATGGTATTTCTTCTGCATTCTACCTGCTGAACAAATTCAAAAGTGTAGAAAAAGTAAAAGAGCACCTGGTCTTCACCACCCATACACCGGAAGAAGCGGGCAATGAAAAACACGATATCTATCTCTGCCATAAGATGAGTTATTTCTGCGGCCTCTCCATCGACGAGGTACGCAAACTCACCGGTATCCCCGACGATCAGTTCAACCATTCGCTGGCGGCCTTACGTTTTGCCCGCAAAGCCAATGGGGTATCGGCCCTGCATGGTCAGGTTAGCCGTGAAATGTGGAAGAACCACGAAGGCATCTGCCCCATCACTTCCATTACCAACGCACAAAACTGGCGTTACTGGGCCGATAAACAAATGTACCGGGCACAGGATGAGGGCAATGATTATGCATTCGACGATCGTAAAAAATACCTGAAACGCCGCGCATTTGAAATCGTGGCCGATCAGACCGGTAAAGTATTCGACGCCAATGTGCTCACCATCGTCTGGGCCCGTCGCTTTGCCGGTTACAAACGTGCCGATATGCTCACATACGATATGGAAAGGTTTGAGCGTATGTTGAACAACAGCCGTTACCCGGTACAGATCATCTGGGCAGGTAAACCTTACCCGGTTGATTATCCGGCTATCTCGCAGTTCAATAACCTGGTACACTTAAGCAAGAACTATAAAAATGTGGCGGTATTGATTGGGTATGAACTGGGACTGAGCAAACGCCTCAAACAGGCGGCGGATGTATGGTTGAACAATCCCCGTGTACCACGCGAAGCATCGGGCACCAGTGGCATGACCGCTGCCATGAATGGCGCCGTGAATTTCTCCACCGATGATGGCTGGATCCCCGAATTCATCAATCATGGTAACAATGGATTTGTAGTACCCAAGGCCGATTACGCCAACATGACGGTACACGACCAGGATGAATACGACCTGAACAAGGCCTATGAAATACTGGAACAGCAGATCATTCCCCTGTACTACGACAACTATGATACCTGGCGCCAGATCCAGAAAAACGGCATGCGCGACGTCCGCTTCCAGTTCGACAGCAACCGGATGGCGCATGAGTATTATGAGATCATGTATAAATAAGGGTGATTTTTGATTTTTTGATCTTTGATTCTTTGATCCTGGTGTATTACGGCAACAATTGATTGTTCGAACTGTTATAGATAGGCCTTGCTATTGAAAATCAAGAAATCAAAGATCAAAAAATCAAACTTGGCTTTACCTTTATTTCCTCAATCCATCCCAATGGGTAATAAAATTGCCGTTGCCATTACCGGGGCCAGTGGGTCCATTTATGCTAAGCTATTGTTGGATAAACTGGCCGCCATGCCGGAACAGTATGAAGCGGTGGGTATTGTTATGAGTAAAAATGCCAGGGAAGTATGGCAGACCGAATTGGGCAACACGGCCTATGACCAATACCCCTTCCGGTATTTCGATAAATACGATTTTAATGCACCCTTTGCCTCGGGTTCGGCGCAATACAATACCATGCTGGTTACCCCCTGCAGCATGGGCACACTAGGACGTATTGCTGCCGGCACCAGTGATGACCTGGTTACCCGCGCAGCAGATGTGATGTTGAAGGAAAGACGCAAACTCATCCTGCTCGTCCGGGAAACCCCCTACAACCTCATCCATATCCGCAATATGGAAACGGTAACACTGGCCGGTGGCATTATATGCCCGGCTACCCCCTCCTTCTACAGTCGCCCCCAAACCATTGAACAGCTTGCCGCCACCGTAGTAGACCGGCTGCTGGACCTGGCCGGATTACGTCATGCCAGCTACCGTTGGGGGAATGAGTGAGAAGTGAGTAGTCAGTAGTGAGTAAAATACAACTTCCAACTAAAAAAAAGCCCCGCGAAAAACGCAGGGCTTGTATCTGGATAGTACTTACTGGCTATACTTGTGCACCTTCACCTTCTGTTACTTTTTTCTGGAACTGAAATGTGAGTTTACCGGATGCGGCATCCAGGTCGGCGATCAGCACATCCCCTTCTTTTACATTGAGATTGAGTATCTCTTCTGCCAGGGGATCTTCCAGGTATTTCTGAATAGCCCGGTGTAAAGGCCGCGCACCAAACTGTGAATCGTATCCTTTGTCTGCAATGAATTCCTTGGCGGCAACAGTGAGTTCCAAAGAGAAACCCAGGTTCTGCAAACGCTTGGATACTCCCTTCATCAGGATATCGATGATATTGAAGATATTTTCCTTGTTGAGTGAATTGAATACAATCACATCATCAATACGGTTCAGGAATTCGGGTGAGAAGGTACGCTTCAATGCTTTTTCAATCACCGCTTTGTTATTTTCCTCCGCATTCTGAATACGGGTAGCGGTTGCGAAACCCACACCATCACCAAATTCTTTCAGCTGGCGAACACCAATATTGGAAGTCATGATGATGAGGGTGTTTTTGAAATCCACCTTACGTCCCAAACCATCGGTTAACTGGCCATCGTCCAGCACCTGTAACAGGATATTGTAAATATCGGGGTGTGCTTTTTCAATTTCATCCAGCAGGATCACACAGTAAGGCTTACGGCGTACTTTTTCGGTCAGCTGTCCGCCTTCTTCATAGCCTACATAACCCGGAGGTGCACCAATCAGACGGCTTACGGTGAATTTCTCCATGTATTCACTCATATCAATCCGGATCAGCGAATCTTCCGAATCAAACATATAACGGGATAAAGCACGGGCCAGTTCTGTTTTACCCACACCGGTAGGTCCGAGGAAGATAAAGGTGCCGATGGGTTTCTTCGGATCTTTCAATCCCACCCGGTTACGCTGAATGGCTTTTACCACTTTCTGTATGGCTTCATCCTGACCAACCACCATACCCTTCATATCCTCACTCATGCGGCGCAGTTTCTCGGTTTCGGCCTGCACCATTCGCTTCACAGGTATACCTGTCATCATGCTCACCACTTCAGCAATATGTTCTTCGGTGATGGGATAACGGCGGTGTTTGCTTTCTTCCTCCCATTGGGCCTTGGCTTTTTCCAGTTCTTCACCCAGTCGTTTTTCGGTATCCCGTAACGCAGCAGCTTCTTCAAAGCGCTGGCTTTTCACCACTTTATTCTTTTCGTTCTTGATATCTTCAATCTTCTTCTCCAGCTCAACTATTTCCTCGGGTACATTGATGTTTTTGAGGTGTACACGAGCACCTACTTCATCAAGTACATCAATGGCTTTATCGGGCAGTAAGCGATCCGTCATATAACGATCACTGAGTTTTACACAGGCTTCAATGGCTTCGTTGTCGTAAGCCACATTGTGGAAGTCTTCGTATTTACTCTTGATATTATTGAGGATGCTGATGGTATCATCCACACTGGGTGGCTCCACAATCACTTTCTGGAAACGTCTGTCCAGTGCGCCGTCTTTCTCAATGTACATGCGGTATTCATCCAGGGTGGATGCACCAATACATTGCAGTTCGCCACGGGCCAGTGCAGGTTTGAAAATATTGGAAGCATCCAATGAACCACTGGCACCACCGGCACCAACAATGGTATGGATTTCATCGATGAAGAGAATCACATCACGGTTCTTCTCCAGTTCATTCATGATGGCTTTCATGCGCTCTTCAAACTGACCACGGTATTTGGTACCGGCAACCAGTGCAGCGAGATCCAGCGATATCACGCGTTTATCAAATAATACACGGCTTACTTTGCGTTGAACAATGCGCAGGGCCAGTCCCTCTACAATAGCGGTCTTACCCACACCGGGTTCACCAATCAGAATGGGGTTATTCTTTTTACGGCGACTCAGGATCTGGCTCACCCTTTCAATCTCTGCTTCGCGGCCCACAATGGGGTCGAGCGAACCAGACTCTGCCAGTTTGGTGATATCCCTGCCAAAATTGTCGAGCACGGGTGTTTTGCTCTTGGCATTACCGGCTTTACCACCTGCTTTCTGCTGCTGGTAGCCGGATCCGCGTTTCTCCTCATCAAAATCATCTTCATTTTCATCGGAGAATTCACTGCGGGGATTGGGATTGGTGGTACCCACCATACCCAGCTCATTGCGGAACAGGTCATAGTCTACATCAAACTGGTTGAGTATCTGTGTAGCAATATTTTCCTTATTCTTTAAAATACTGAGCATCAGGTGCTCGGTCTCCACCAAAGGACTTTTCAAAGCCTTGGCTTCCAATACCGTTACCCGGATTACTTTCTCTGCCTGTTTGGTTAAAGGCAGACTATTAATATTGGCTATATTTTTACCGGCCTTATCCTTCACTGCCAACTCCACTTCTTTCCGCAATTCGTAAAGGTCTACATTCAGTTGCTTCAAGACTTTAATAGCGGTATTGTCACCGTCACGGATCAAACCCAATAAAAGATGCTCTGTCCCGATAAAATCGTTACCGAGCCTCAAGGCCTCCTCCCTGCTGAAAGAGATAATCTCTTTTACCTGCGCTGAAAAATTATTATCCATAACCTAAATTGGATTTATACAATTATAACGAATATTTTTGAGCGAAGTTGTGTAGCACTTATACACAACTGTTAACGTCTTATTCGCCTGATTATGGAGGTCAAAATTGATACCAAAGAGAAATTTACCGTTGTAACACCGGTTGAGGCCCGACTTTCTGCCAATATTGCAGCGGAACTGGAAGCCTGTTGCGGGGAATACCTGCTAAAGCCGGTCAAAAACCTGGTGTTGAACCTGGAACATGTACAGGACCTGGATCCGGCCGTGGCCACCGTATTGGCACAGCAGCAACAGCTTTTTTATGAAAACAGCGCTTCCTTTGTCATCTGCAACCTCCAGCCTGCCGCGGAAACCATACTGGAACAGCTGGAATTGCTGGACCTCATGAATATCACCCCCACCGAAAGCGAAGCCTGGGATATTGTACAAATGGAAGAGATTGAACGGGAACTCCTGGATGGCGACGATATCCGGTTTGATAAAAATGATTAACCCAGGCCATGCCCCGGAAAGACTATTACCAGGTGCTCGGCATCACGCCTTCGGCTTCAGCGGCCGCAGTTAAACAAGCTTTCCGCCGTTTGGTGATGCGGTATCACCCCGACAAAAACCCCAGTGCGGCCGCAGCAGCTGTTTTCCGGGAGATCTCCGAAGCCTATGAAGTATTGGGTAATGCCGCCAGCCGCAGGTCCTACGACCAGCAACGCTGGCAGGAAACCAGTGCCACTGCGCTTATTATTACCGACCCGCAGGTATTGCTCCTGCATGGCCGCGAACTGGCCAAAAAAGTGCAACAATACGATCCCTTGCGCATTGACCGGGACAAACTGTACTTTGAACTGAACCATTTATTATCTGCCTACCATCTCCAGCTCCTGGAAACCCAAGCCAGCCCCGACCTGAACCAGGCAATCCTGGAAACCCTGCTGGATGCGGCTACTCCCCTGGAATACACTTCTAAACAGGCCCTGGAGCCCGTTTTAAGCCGTTTGGCGGAGCAGTCGGCCACTGGCCAGGATTTATTGCGCCAATTCATGCAAAGCGCCCGGAACCAGCGTTTACGGGCCAGAATGACCGTTCCGGCCGTTTTACTGCTCACCCTGCTCGCCTGCCTGCTGATTTACCTGCTTACCCAATAAAAAAGCCCCCACATTGCTGTGAGGGCCTTATAGAACATGAACATCGTTTATTCGTGCACGTAAGTGGAAATACCACGAGCCTTGGTACCGGTAGTCAGGTCGCCGTCTCCTCTGTAATACATCGTATAAGCACGCTGATTAGAGAAAGAAGCACCGTTCAGGGTAGCCAGGTTAAAGGTTGTACCAAAACGTCTGATGTACAGCGTATCATTCAGCTGGCTGTTATAAGGCAGCGTAATGAAGTTGGTGATGGCACCGGGTTTCAGGTTGGTACCAATCAGACGGTTCATACGGGTTGAATAGATATCAATGGTTTTACCGGTAGTATCATTCCATACCGCATGTACGAAACGCAGCAGGTAGTTGCCTACCAGGGGTTTGGTATAGGTATCCGGGATGATGATCTTGGCAGAATCGTTGGTATTGGCCACATTGTCTGTGATCATTACTGTATACTTCTGATCAGCCTGGAATATTTTGGTAAAGTTCACGATCTGGATAGAATCGGGATTCACCACACCAGCTACCGACAGTTTGATCTGCTGTAAACCAGAAGGCACAGATACATAACCATAGTTACTGGACGAAGGGAACGTACCGCCATAAGTCAGGAATGTTCCGTTGATCTTTGCATTGTTTACAAAAATATTGAAGGAGTCACGCTGGCTGAATACCTGACGGAATGATGGTGCTGCGTGAATAAAACGGATGAATGTGGTACCATCCGTTGTGGTAAAAGTAGCATTGGTATCATACTGCTTTTTACAAGCGGTAAGCAGGAAAGCCCCGGCAGCAACCAATGTGATATATGAAAACAACTTTTTCATTTGCGTATACATTTTAAGGTTGATTATTTCTGAGAGAACCACTGTTCTTTGGTATGATAGTCCAGGCCGGGATAAGCACCGATAGATGTCAGGGCCGGAATATTATACAGGTACTCAGAGTTGTAACGGGGTCTTGCACGGTATACCAGTTTACCAGCATTGTCAGGGTGCAAAGTAGATCCACTAGGCGGTGTAAAGTCGGAGTACACCTGCTTACCAGTAGCCTGATCAACATCGGTATAATGGAAACGACGCATATCAGCCCATACTTCATGCATACCATAAGCATACAGGGCAATGTATTTCTGCAGCATGATATGTGAGAAGGTAAGGTTGGCGGCTGAAGGCACAATTTCCGGACGGGCCAGGTAATTGGCTTTGGTGGTAGCCGTGATCTCTTTACCGGCAGGAATATTCACATTGTACTTGGAAGTCAGCATATCAAAATTCAGGCTGATACCGTTGGTATAAGCAGTCAGCGCAGTAGCACGGTCGCCTTTACGCAGCGCAGCTTCTGCCTTGATGAACTGCATTTCGGCAGCGGTCATTACCGGGAACTCAGCATTGTTGCGGAATACATAGCGGCAGGCATTTTCATTGGCTGGTGCAGCAGTAGTTGCGAAAGTACCACCCCAGAAATTCTGTGGCTGGTCGTTGGCAATCAAACCGGAAGTACCCTGTGAAGGCAGTACACCACGGAAAGTACCATTGGGGTTTTCACGCAGCATATACCAGATGCGGGGGTCTTCTATACCGGCAAAGGGACTGGTATTATTACCATTCATGAGGTTGGCGATAAAGGCAGACTGGCGGTATACACCCATATTGGCACGCAGGATACCAAAATAGCTGGAAGTACCGGTAATACCTGTATTGGCAAACTTAACCGTAGCGTTATCGGCATTGGTGCTCATGGCCAGGTCGGTATACTTGATCACAGAATCAGCCTTATAATCAGCCTTATTGCTGAGGTAGTGGTAAGAACGGGCCAGTACACCGTACACAAATTTCTTCCATTTATTTACATCACCGCCATTGAAATAAGCATCACCCAAAGCCAGGTTGGCAGCGCTTACATTACCGTCGGTACGGTTCAGGTTACCCAGGGCACGGAAGCAGAGGGCACGAACAGTATCATATACTTCGGCCTGTGTATCGTATTTGAAAGTTTGCAGGCTTGAGTTGAAAGCTTCTTTCAGGATTACCTCACCGTATTCGTTGGTGAGCATAAGCCATGACCAGGCACGGATGGCCTGACCAACACCTACATAATCCCATTTCTGCTCTTCGGTAGCCCATTCCACCATACGGTTCAGGTTCTGACCCTGACCGAAGTAGTGCATTGCCCAGATAGAGCCCATGTTATCACTGGCACCGGTAGCACCACCCATACGATCGAAATCGTTGAGGGTAGTGTTGCTGTGGAAGAATTGAACATAACGACCTACCAGCAAGCCATCATTGGCCAGACCGTAGGCAGAACCTGCTGCGGCAGAGCTACCCATGAAGTTACCAATCAGACTGGGGAGGATAGACTCCACAGGAACCCGCGTGGTAGCGTTGGGGTTGGCATAAGCCTCATCCAGTTTCTTACTGCAGGAAGTACCGGCAAGCGTACTAATCACCCCCACAGAGAAAAGAACTTTTAAGAAATTATTTTTCATACTATCTTTTTTTTAATTGATGTGTACTTACAATGATTAGAAATTAGCCCTGATACCAAAGTTGAAACTGATTGGTGTGGGCAGGTTACCATAATCAAATCCGAAACCGCCTACACCTTTTGAGCTGGCTGTGTTACCATTTGAGTTAGGATCTGCACCATAGTAATTGGTGATCAGCAACAGGTCGTTTCCGGTAAAGAATACGCTCAGGCTTTTCAAACCATTGATTTTACGAACTGCGCTCTGGGGCAATGTGTAAGACAGGGTCACATCACGCAGACGCAGCCAGTTTACATCACGCTGGATGAATTCTTCTTCCGGCATGGTTGTGTAGTAAGTCTGGAGATTGTAAGGTCTGATGGCAATGGTATTTTTGGTGGGGTTGGCAGTATTCTGCAAACCATCGTTCAGTACACCGTTAATCACACGGGGTGTTTCGCGGTCGGCTGTACGGGGGCTCTTACCATTGATGGTCAGGTACATATCAGTAGCGTTGAACACATCACCACCTACTTTCAGATCCCAGAGGAAGCTCAGGTTCCAGTTTTTGTAGCGGATGATATTGTTGGTACCCAGTGTGAATTTGGGGGTACGATCGCCACGTACTTTAAAGGTACCATCGATTACCGGTAAGCCGGTAGTCGGGTTGATCAGGATCTGACCGGCATCGTTACGGGCATAACCAAAAGAGGTGATGGTACCAGTAGATGCGCCACGTACCAGACCACCGCGGGCGTTACCAAACAACCAGGTATCAGCGATATAATATTCATAAGCAATAGACTCGGGCAGGCTCAGTACACGGCTCCACATGTGGTTGAAGTTGAAACGGATGTTCCAGTTCAGGTCCTTTTTGCGGACAGGGTTCAGATCCAGGCTCAATTCAATACCCTGGTTACGGGTAGTAGCCGCGTTCTGGGTATTCAGTACGAAACCGGTACCGTAGCTGGCGCGGAAGCCCTGGCTGATCTGATCGTATGCCAGTGTATTGTAGTAAGCCGCATCAATTGTCATCAGGTTATCGAACATTTTCAGTTCAGCACCTATTTCGTAGGTATTCTGACGCTCGGGCTTCAGATCGGGGTTGTTGTTGTCGAAACCATAAGAGTAAGCAGGAATGTTTGAGCTCGCAAAGTTCTGTACGAATACTGACTGGTTGCGGTAAGGATCAGACAATCTCGCTGTGCTGGCCAGTGAAGTTCTCAGTTTGGCATAGTTCAGCACACCACCACGTTTCAGTGAGGGGAAGATATCTGTCAGGATCACACTCAAGCTACCACCGGGATAGTTATAGTTGCGGTTCTTCTTGGGGAAGATAGAAGCCGACTCGAAACGGTGTGTATAGTTCAGGAAGATTACGTTCTTATAGCTGATGGCTACTTCACCAAAATAAGCCATCTGACGAGATACAAACTTGTTATAGTCGCCATAAGCATTTCTCAGCAGGCGAACACGGGTGCTCTCTGTTGTATTGCTACTGTCTCTGCTGGTAGAATCTTTCAGACGGGTACCATAGATCGCAAACTGACGGGTTTCATAATCCTGCCACATGGTACCAACCATACCACGTAAGCTGAAGTTACCAACCGTTTTACGGGCAGTTGCAGTAATGGTGTGGTTATAACCTCTGTACTCTCTCCAGAAATTATCCAGTGATCCGCGGGTAGCGGCAGACAAAGAAGCAGAGTTGGGGTGAACGAAAATATAACCGCTCATTTTATAGGTATCATAACCAAAGCGACCGGCGATGGCCAACCAGGGGAATGGATTGATGTTCACACCCAGGGTAGCTACATAACGCTTGGTTACATCCTGGCTGTGGTTACGGTTTACGTTGAACAGCGGGTTATCTGTTTCTGAGTTGGGATCGGCAGAATACAGGG
>JAACZQ010000097.1 GCA_009996675.1 Chitinophagaceae bacterium | reverse complement strand
CTTTAATATCAGCTCCGTGGCTCGTCCATTTGTATTGCTCACTATCTCCCCTGCCATGATCTGTTGTAATGAAGAGGGTTGTTTTATTCCGGTATTCGGGATCAGATTGTACGTAGGCCCATATTTCACCGATCCATTTGTCGACCTGATGAGCTGCATCCAGGTAAGAGCGGTATTTCCAGCCATGTGCCCACTCGTCTGTTTCGCCGTAAGCGATATATAATACTTTTGGCTTTTTAGTTTTAAGGTGTTCCATGGCTGCGTAATGTGTAAACACATCCATACATTCTTCCTGCCACATTTTATAACTGTTCTGCAACATGGCATTGATGAGTTTTTCTTTTTCGGTGGGTTTAGTTCCACCCGTAACATCATAAGCCGAGACAACCGGTATACCGCTTCTTTTTTCATTCAGTATCCTGTCAAAAGCATTCCAGGCACCAAATGCGGCCACTTTATTCTGGAACCGGGGTTGGTTATTCAAAAACTCCGGCAGGGTGACGTGCGGATTGGGTGGATAATCGTTTGAATTGATAGCTGCATCTACATGTCCGGTTAAAATTTCACTATACCCTGGATAAGAGAACCAATGCGGATTACTCACATTCACCAGGTTACCCAGTGAGCGATTACCATAAATGCGCCCTTGTTTGGCAATGGTATTCCAGAAAAAAGGAAGTAATTTCTGACGGCGCTCCTCGGGCGTTGGGGCGTTGTATTGCCTAAATATCAGGGCACTGTCGTCCTCATTAAACCGCTTATCGGATGCCAGGGCCGGATCCATACCCCGGAACAATTCCTGCCAGCGAAAGCCGTCTGTGGTAATAATGATGATATGTTCGGTTGTTTGAGCACCCGCTATCAGGCCCAGGAGCATCAAACAGATTAATAAACGGTATTTCATGGTAGGCATTTGGCAACAAATTAAAGAAAGACCGGCTATGATAAAAAGAATTGATATAAAACCTGTAAATCGCCCATAAAAGCCCCCTCCTCCTTAACTTTGCACCCGAATTGCAATCCCGATCACTAAAAACAAGCATCATGGAATTCCGTATTGAGAAAGACACGATGGGTGAGGTACAAGTACCGGCTCATGTGTACTGGGGAGCCCAGACCCAACGCAGTATTGATAACTTTCGTATTGCACAGGATATCAATAAAATGCCCAAAGAAATCATTCGTGCATTTGCTTATCTGAAAAAAGCAGCCGCATTAACCAACCGTGATGCCGGTGTACTGGCTGAAGAAAAAGCCCAGTTGATTGGACAGGTATGTGACGAAATTCTCGATGGCAAACTCAATGACCAGTTTCCCCTTGTTGTATGGCAAACCGGTTCCGGCACCCAAAGCAATATGAATGTGAATGAAGTGATTGCCTATCGGGGTCATGTCATCAAAGGTGGCGCACTGACCGATAAGGATAAGTTCCTCCACCCCAATGATGATGTTAACAAGTCACAGTCATCCAACGATACTTTCCCAACTGCAATGCATATTGCAGCTTACCAGATCCTGCAGGAAGTAACCATTCCCGGCATCAAAAAACTGCGCGATACGCTGGCAGCCAAAAGCAAGGCATTCATGCATGTTGTGAAGATTGGCCGCACACACTTTATGGATGCTACGCCTTTAACAGTTGGCCAGGAACTGAGTGGTTATGTAAGTCAACTGGATCATGGTTTGAAAGCGATTAATCATACCTTATCGCATCTGAGCGAGCTGGCATTGGGTGGCACAGCTGTTGGTACCGGCATTAATACTCCCAAAGATTATGCAGTAAACGTTGCCAAACATATTGCTAATCTTACCAGCCTCCCTTTTGTAACTGCTGAAAATAAATTTGAAGCACTGGCTGCACACGATGCCATTGTAGAAGCCCATGGTGCACTCAAAACAGTAGCGGTAAGCCTGATGAAGATTGCCAATGATATCCGTATGCTCAGCTCAGGTCCGCGCAGTGGTATCGGAGAGTTATTTATTCCCGACAATGAGCCCGGATCATCCATTATGCCGGGTAAAGTAAACCCAACCCAGTGTGAGGCGCTGACCATGATTGCAGCCCAGGTACTGGGAAATGATGTTGCCATTAATATTGGCGGTGCTACCGGTCATTTCGAGCTGAATGTATTCAAACCTGTAATGATTTATAATTTCCTGCACAGTGCCCGTTTGATTGGCGATGGTTGCGTAAGTTTCAATGATAAATGCGCTGTGGGTATTGAGCCTATAGAAGCCAATATCAAAAAACATGTAGACAATAGCCTGATGCTGGTAACAGCACTCAATACCAAGATCGGTTATTACAAAGCCGCGGAAATTGCACAAAAAGCCCACAAAGAAGGAACCACATTGAAAGAAATGGCGGTAAAACTTGGCTACCTGACTCCCGAGGAGTTTGATGCCTGGGTAATTCCTGCCGATATGGTGGGTGATATCAAATAGTATTACCGGTAATTCCAATAAAAAAGCGCTGTCGGATGACAGCGCTTTTTTATTGGAATCCAGACAGGCTATTCGCCATATACTTTTACCCCACCGCTATAGGTGCGTTTCACTTTTACATCCAGTATTTTATTGGCAGCAACTTTCATAAGATCCTGATCCAGGATAATGAAATCTGCTTTCTTTCCCGGCTCGAGGCTACCCACTTCTTTTTCCAGGAACCCGGCCTTGGCTGCCCAGATGGTCATTCCCCTAATAGTTTCTTCACGTGTCAAAGCATTTTCCATCTGAAAACCATTTTCCGGAAATCCTTTGGCGTCTTTCCGAACCACGGCTGCCAGGAAAGTTTTAAAAGGAGAAATATCTTCTACCGGGAAATCCGTCCCCAATGCGATCCATCCGTTTTGTTGTAATAACTGTTTAAAAGCATAAGCACCTTTTACACGCTCAGGCCCCAATCGTTCTGCGGCCCAGTACATATCGCTGGTGCCATGTGTGGGCTGCACAGATGGCACAATAGAAGCTTTGCCAAACAGCACAAAATCTTCTGGTGCAACCACTTGCGCGTGTTCAATACGCCAACGTTTATCATTCTGGGTTTTGAGGTATTTATTGTACACATGCAGTATCTCCCGGTTGGCGCTATCGCCTATGGCATGGGTACACATCTGGAAATCGGTTCCGGCCAATACACCGGCCAGAGAGTCGTAATGGCCCTTATTGCGCAACAGGAAGCCCGACCAACCCTGTTTATCACTGTAGTGTTTCAGCAGGCAGGCACCGCGACTGCCCAATGCGCCATCGGCATATACTTTAAATCCTTTCACAAAAAGTCGGTCTGTTTTATACGGACCACGCTTCAGGAAATGATCATAATTCTCCTGGGCATCGCTTAGCATTACATATAAACGCATTTGCAGTTTACCCTCCTGTTGCAGGGTATCAATAGCAGCTGCGTCTTTATAACTCAATCCACAATCGGTAATGGTTGTAAGGCCCTGGGCAAAGCAATTTTTTTCAGCAGCCTGCAACCATTGGATATAGGTTGCCTTATCGGGCTCAGGTATTCTGGCATACACTTTATTATCGGCATTATCGATCAGCACACCGGTAAGCCGACCATCTTTTACTTCTATAGCACCACCAACGATGGTTTGTCCGGCTTCAATACCTGCCAGTTCCAGCGCTTTCTGATTGGCAATGGAAGCATGACCATCTACCCTTGTTAATACCACGGGTTTATCCGGGAATAGTTTGTTCAGGGCATCATTGGTAGGATAGGATTTTCCCGGCCAGCGGTTCTGATCCCAGCCGCGACCGATGATCCAGGGCAGATCGGGGTGTTCGTCGGCAAATGCTTTTACGCGGGCTACAGTTTCATCCCAGGTCTGGGTGCCAAAAAGGTCGGCCTGAAACAGACCACGGCCATACCCGACAAAATGTGCATGCGCATCAATGAAACCGGGATAAATGGCTTGACCCTGCGCATCAAATTGTTCTTTGGTTTTGTATTTTTTGAGTAATGACTCATTGGTACCCAACTCCAACACTTTACCATCCTTGATGGCCATGGCTTCGGATACAGAAAAATTACTGTCAACGGAATAAATCACGGCGTGATGAACAATCAGGTCTACCTGTTCGCGGCCACAGGAAGCCAGCATCAGCCAGGCAGCTGCAATGAGCAATTTGCGCATAGTTTCGGTTTATGACCGAAAGATACATAAACTGAATCAAGATAAAAGCAATGAATCGGTGGATTACTTGAGCAGCTCACAGGGTTTCAGACCAGTGTGCTTTTTAAAGGCGGCTGAGAAATGAGAGATAGAAGAATAACCGAGCAGGGCCGATACATCTGTAACACTCAATCCCTTTTCATACAAAAGGTATTTCGCGTGTTCCATACGTTGCTGCTGATAGAAGTCAAATATGGTAGTACCGAAAATTTCTTTGAAGCCCTTTTTCAGGTAACATTCATTCATGGCCACCTTACGGCTCAGTTCCTTAATGGTAATAGGATCACCAATATGTTGCAGCAGGATTTCACGGGCCTGATAAATACGATCACGGCCGCTTTCGTCGGCCAGGAATTTACAACTGAAGCCCTCTTCTTTTTCGTCTACCAGGCATTCCAGGCTATAAAGCAATAATTCATGCACTTTGGCATTCACGAAAATATTTTCAAGCGCACCGGAGTAACTATGGTTCAGTAACGCATCCAGTGTATTACGCTTACGGCTGCAAAGAGGGAATACTTTGGTAAAAGCATTCGGGTGACGGAAGGCCAGAACCTCATCTTTCCGGTTGCTCAGTTTTACATTATGTACAAACTGGTGCAGGAAGGTTGCGGTAAAATGAAAGGTAAAGACGTCTACGGTTTGATTTTTACCACTGCAATTATTGGTAGGTAGCTGGTCGCATTGTGCACAACTTTTCTCTGCACAGTACCGGTTGCCAGTGGTACAATAACGCAGTTCCAGGTAATTTTCTTCTGGTTTACGGCTATTGTAGTGATACACCATCATGCCTGTATCTTCTGCTACCCAGGGATGCTGGGCATAATAACGGCGGATACTGTAGTTAATGGAACCCGGAATATGCTGCTCGCGCTGGTACAATAAGTCCATAGAAGGCTCAATACCACTTCTTTGCGCGAGTTTCAATATGTCCATCACTTGTACCATCAGGATACAAAATTAATGTATAAACATCAAATTAGCGTATGCCTGCTACCCAGACCTGTCACGGGACTGTCAAAATTAACATTTCGGGTAGGCTTCACCGGCCAGGAATGGGCTGGTTTTACGCTATTGAAAATGTGGAAAACCAGGGTCATTTTCCCTCCCGAAAACCCCTTATTTTCATTAGCTTTGTCAACCTGCAAAATTTCACTTAAATACAGGATTCACAAGCATTTATGGATCAAGAGCAACTGCAAAATCATGAGGCGCAAAATAAAAATTACGGCGCCGACAGTATCCAGGTTTTAGAAGGGTTGGAAGCGGTTCGGAAAAGGCCCGCTATGTATATCGGGGATGTGGGTATCAAAGGTCTGCATCACCTGGTATATGAAGTGGTGGACAACTCCATCGATGAAGCCCTGGCTGGTTACTGTAAGAATATTTTTGTTACCATTCATGAAGACAATTCCATCAGCGTAAAAGATGATGGACGTGGTATCCCCACTGCCATGCATACCACAGAAAAACGGAGTGCACTGGAAGTGGTAATGACCGTATTACATGCGGGTGGCAAGTTTGACAAGAACACCTATAAGGTTTCGGGTGGCTTGCACGGTGTGGGTGTTAGTTGTGTGAATGCATTGAGCACAGACCTGAAAGTAACCGTACACCGCGAAGGCAAAATATTTGAACAGGAATACAAGATTGGTATTCCGCAGTATCCCGTGAGAGAAATAGGCACCAGTGATATCACCGGAACCACTGTTCATTTCTGGCCCGACCATACCATTTTCCAGGAAACAGTTTACCATAAAGATATTTTGGAAGGTCGTCTGCGGGAATTATCGTATCTGAACAGACGCATCAGTATTACATTAACCGACCTGCGTGAAAAAGACGAAGCCGGTAATGCCTACGCAAAAACCTTCTACAGCGAGGGTGGTATTGTTGAATTTGTTGAGATGCTCGACAAAAACGGTAACCGAAATCCTTTGATTGCAAACCCACTGTATGTGGAAGGTCATGATGCTGCTACCAATGTTGCAGTAGAAGTAGCTCTAACCTACAATGATGATTTCAAGGAGCATATATTCTCCTATGTAAACAATATCAATACCATCGAAGGGGGTACACACGTTACAGGATTCAGAACGGCTTTAACACGCGTGTTCAAGAGTTATGGCGACCGGGAAGGTTTGTTTGAAAAAGCCAAAGTACAGGTAGAGGGCGATGATTTCCGGGAAGGATTGAGTGCCATTGTATCGGTAAAAGTACCCGAACCGCAGTTCGAGGGACAAACCAAAACCAAATTAGGTAACAGTGAAGTGAGCGGTGTGGTACAGACCACCGTAGCGCGTGTACTGGAAGCCTATCTGGAAGAAAACCCCAAAGAAGCCAAAAATGTTATCTCCAAAATAGTACTGGCGGCCCAGGCCCGCGTTGCTGCTAAAAAAGCACGCGACATGGTGCAGCGCAAAACCGTCTTGAGCGGTGGCGGCTTACCTGGTAAACTGGCCGACTGCAGTGAGCGTGATCCGGTAAAATGTGAACTCTTCCTGGTAGAGGGAGATTCGGCAGGTGGTACAGCCAAACAGGGACGTGACAGAAGTTTTCAGGCCATACTTCCGCTGCGGGGTAAAATCCTGAACGTGGAAAAAGCCATGGAACATAAGATCTACGAAAACGAAGAGATCCGCAATATGTTCACCGCCCTGGGTGTAACCATTGGAACCCCGGATGATCCCAAAGCTCTTAATATCAGCAAACTTCGCTACCATAAACTCATCATCATGACCGATGCCGATGTGGATGGTTCGCATATTGCTACCCTGATCCTTACTTTCATTTTCCGTTACATGAAAGAAATGGTTGAACAAGGTTATGTATACATTGCTCAGCCACCTTTATACCTCGTTAAAAAAGGAAAAGATCAGCAATACGCCTACAACGAAGAGCAACGCAAAATGTGGATTGAGAAACTGGGCGGAGGCAAAGATGATAGCGTGAATATCCAACGTTACAAGGGTCTTGGTGAAATGAATGCCGATCAGCTTTGGGAAACCACCATGGATCCTTCGCGCAGAACACTTAAGCAGGTAACCATTGAGAGTGCCGCTGAAGCCGACCGGATTTTCAGCATGCTGATGGGTGATGAAGTTGCACCACGCCGCGAATTCATCGAGAGCCATGCCAAATATGCCAAGATCGATGTATAATCAGTACCTTAATCACTAATACACCTTTTCAGAAGTGTGGATTAGTTATACGGGATTCGATTTTGATTTTAAACAAAAACATGTAGTTTGTGCAGGAATAACCTGCTTATTATTTCAAATCATTAAAACACAACACAATGGACACTTCAAAAATGATTAAAGCATACTGCCTGAAGACCAAGGAGAAAAATGTACCTATGCACGACGCAGTAATTACTAAAACTGCCCGCGGTGGTTATATGGCTTCCGGTCATGACGGCAAAGGCAATAAAATGGCTGCTATTTTGAACGAAGCCAAAGCTTTGCAAGCCATTGCTGATGGTGTTGCCAAAAAAGATTTCTAATCAACCGATTTGTATAAAAAAAGGCGCATGGTTCATGCGCCTTTTTTTATGTTATGACCTCCTCAATAAGGAAAGCCTTTTCCCATTTTTTTGCAAACCACAGCCATCACATCACGGATAGAAGTGTTCCAATCCGTCTCTTTCCGGTACTCAGCCGTCCATAGGGTTTTACCTTTGCATTGCAAAGCGCACTGCGCGTACACTTCGGCGGTTTTATTAGGGATTGCCGCCGGCCAAACAGGCGCTGAACTTGTTCCCCAAAACAGAATATTACGCAAGGTTCCTAAACCAAGAGAAGCCAGATCACTCATCAACCTGTCGCTGGTAACATTCATGCGCACAACAGCATCTACACCTAAAAGAGCAGCCAGTTCATCCGGATCACGCTCCAGGATTTCTTTCCAGTTTAGTCCTGATTTACGCAGTAAGCCATTGGTTTTATCGGCACTTTGGAAACTGGCACCTGGCATCTTTTTACTGCCCCCACTATACTGGGTCAGGTTATTCAGTAAAGTTGTCTGAAAAGCACGCCCCTGCTCCTGTGCAAGGCTATCGGCCAATGCCGGTGAAAAATCTTTGGGTAGGTTTCCGGTATAATACACCCGTACAGGTAAAACAGCGATATGGCTTATTTTGCCGGATCCCGCATCGGGAGCAGTAAATTGTTTCCCCGACCGGCAGGAAGTAAATACAATCACCAGGAAAGAAATAGCATACAGGGTTCGTTTCATATTCGTTCGTTTCCCTCCCAGAATACAAGATTGCTGCCAGTTTTCTTATAAAAGGCTGTTATGACCTAAAAACCAGTACAAAGGGTAAATTATGAGGATAAAAAAGCAGAAATTATGACGTCCGCACAAGCGGCATTACGGAATTGTACATTTGCTGCAGAAAGCGGTGCATCGAGTCCATATCTGTAACCGCATCCACAATAAGCAGAAAGACTTTCCCGGTTTGTTTCAGTCTCGCTTTATTGGTACCGGTTTGCAAATAAGCCAGTATCTGTTTGAACAGATTGGATTCAAAGTAGGGAGAATCGTGCCTGTTAATGAAATAACAACGCAGGGTATTATCCTTAAGCGTCATTTTTTCAAAACCAAGTTCCACGGCCAACCGGCGGCAGCGCACCGTAGCAAACAGGTCTTCAACCTGTGGCGGCACAATACCAAAACGGTCGGTTAATTCAGTATGAAATGCCTGTAATGCTGCTTCGTCTTCACAGTTGTCGAGACGGGTGTATAATGAAAGACGTTCCGTAATACTTTCCACATAACTATCGGGGATTAGAATCTCCAGATCGGTATCAATGGTACAATCGGTTACAAAATCATCCTGTTTACTGATTTCTTCCTTAAACAATTCTTTGAAGGAAGTCCGCTTAAGCTCCCGGATTGCCTCTTCCAGTATCTTCTGGTACATTTCAAAACCAATCTCTGCCATAAATCCACTCTGCTCACCACCCAGCAGGTTACCGGCTCCGCGAATATCCAGATCCCGCATGGCGATCTGGAAACCACTCCCTAAATCACTGAATTGCTCCAATGTCTGTAGTCGTTTCCTGGAATCCGTTGGCAAAGTACTCATAGGCGGTGCTAGCAAATAACAGAAAGCTTTTTTATTACTACGTCCAACCCTGCCACGCAATTGATGCAGATCACTCAGTCCAAAATGGTGTGCATTATTAACAATAATAGTATTCACATTCGGAATATCTACACCACTCTCTACAATATTAGTACAGACCAGTACATCATATTTTTTATCAATAAAGTCCAGTATCCGTTCTTCCAGCTCATGTCCTTCTAACTGACCATGCGCATAACCAATACTCAGATCAGGACATAATCCCTGGATCATTGCGCTCATCTCCGACAGCCCCAGCACACGGTTATGAATAAAGAAAACCTGTCCGCCGCGTTCCGTCTCGTAATAAATGGCATCGCGTATAAAATCCTCATTGAACACCTGTACTTCGGTCTGAATCGGTTGCCGGTTGGGCGGTGGTGTATTGATGATACTCAGATCTCTCGCTCCCATCAAACTAAACTGTAATGTTCTTGGAATAGGTGTTGCCGTGAGCGTTAAACAATCTACATTGGTTTTAAGGGTCTTTAGTTTTTCCTTGTGTGCGACGCCAAACTTTTGCTCCTCGTCGATAATCATTACGCCCAGTTCTTTGAACTTAACTTCCTTACCCAGTAATCCATGTGTACCAACGATAATATCAATCTTACCTTCTTCCAATCGCTTCAGCGTTTCCTTCTTTTCTTTAGCCGATTTAAACCGATTGATATAATCAACCGTAACCGGGAAATCCTTTAGCCTGTCTTTAAATGTTTTGTAATGCTGGAAAGCGAGAATGGTGGTTGGCACGAGTACGGCTGCCTGCTTTCCATCCACCACTGTTTTAAAAGCAGCCCGTACCGCAACTTCTGTTTTACCAAAACCCACATCACCGCAAACCAGTCGATCCATGGGCGAAGGGCTTTCCATATCTCTTTTCACATCAGCGGTTGCCTTACTTTGATCAGGCGTATCTTCATAGATAAAAGAAGCTTCAAGCTCTGTTTGCAGGTAGTTATCGGGACTGTGCGCGAAACCCTGTTGCGATTTTCGCTGGGCATATAGCTTGATCAGATCAAAAGCAATTTCCTTAACCTTAGCCTTGGTTTTTTCCTTTAACCTCGCCCATACATCACTACCCAGCTTATTAATTTTCGGTACCGTGCCTTCCTTGCCCGTATACTTGGATATTTTGTGTAGTGAGTTGATGTTTACATACAAAATATCACTGTCCTTATAAATAATCCGTACCGCTTCCTGCATTTTACCATTCACTTCAATCTTTTGCAGGCCGCTGTAAGTACCAACACCGTGATCAATATGGGTTACATAGTCACCTGGTTGCAGGTCACGCAGGGTTTTAAGTGTAAGGGCTTTGTTTTTATTGTAAGCCTGCTTGACCTTGTATTTATGGTATCGTTGAAAAATCTGGTGATCTGTATAACAAACCAGTTGCAGGTCTTCATCAATAAATCCTTCATGAATACTGACCGGAACCGGCACAAATTGAATCTCTGTTTGCAGGTCAGCGAATATACTGTTCAGGCGTTCAAGTTGTTTGACCTGATCGGCAAACAGGTATAAACTGTACTTGGCCGATTCGTGCCCTTTCAGGTCTTTGATCAGCATTTCAAACTGACGGTTAAATGCAGGTTGCGGCCTCGTACGGAATGCAATTTCACTGGTAGCCATATGTGGCTGATATCCGAATTCCACAATGTGTTTAAGGCCGATTTCTGTACTGAGCCGATTGGCCGAAACAAAATCTTCCTTTGAAATCTCCTTCAGAATACGGGTATCGTCATCTTCCTCACCCTGCATTTTATATCCGTCTGCCATCAACTGCAGGAAGCCATCCAGTTCTTCCTGTTGTTGTTCAATTTTCTCGGCTATCACGTCCCAATCTTTCAGCCAGACAACCGTATTATCGGGCAGGAATTCCGGCAGCGATACTTTTTCGCCTGTATGAAACTGCGTTTCAACATTGGGAATGATATTTACCTGCATTAATTTTCGCTCGCTCAGCTGCGTTTCGGGATCGAAAATGCGGATACTGTCTACTTCATTTCCAAATAACTCAACCCGGTATGGTTTTTCATTTCCGAAAGAGTAAATATCCAGGATACCCCCACGCAATGCAAATTGCCCGGGTTCATAGACGAAATCGGTTCTGGTAAATCCATACATCACAAATAATTCCATCAGGCTTTCCGGCTGAATGGTATCGTTGGTTTTGATGGAGATGATATTACTACTGAGTGTTTTGGGCAGGACTACTTTTTCAAAAATGGCTTCCGGGTAGCTGACAATAATTTTTTTATTTCCTCCGTTGGCAAGTTTGGTCAGCGCCTCAGTACGCAGCATAACATGCGAGCTGTTGAGCACCCGAAAATTTTTGCGGTTCTTGAAAGAAGACGGGAAATAAAAAATATCCAGTGCCTGGGTAAGATTCTCTACCGTATTGTGAAAATAGGCGGCTTCTTCTGCATCATTCAACACCACCAAATGATTCATTTGCTGGCAGGATGGGTGTGCAAAAACGGCACTCAACACAAATTCGGCACTGCTCCCCTGAAGATTACGCAGAAAGATTTTTTCGGGTTGGGCAAAAGAGAGCTTGTCCGCCAGTTGAAAAAGGCGGGGGGAATTCTGATACTGCTCCAGCAACACATTAAGATTCATATCAACACCTGTCTTGCCCGGGCCGGTCATGCGGTCCGTTGCGCGGCAAAGATACAAACGCTTACCTAATAAACGGCTTGGGCATTGATAAGCACCCTTGCCTGCGTTGGTTTCCCGGCTTCTACCGTATACAGGTTAATGCGGTTCTGGGCATCAAACAAATTCGCGTAAAAGTGGTCTTTATATTTAACAAATATCGAATAAGTGCCTGGTGGGAGGGCAATTCCAAACCTGCCGGCACTGTCGGTAGCTACAGAATCTACCAATGGGGTGTGGATAGCAGTGTATTCGGCGGATTGCCCGAGCCGGGTAACCTGGCTGAGGGTGGTAGGCGGGTAAACATACACCACGGTCTTAAAAGCCTGCGGTTCATTGGCCGGAGCCCCTTTCATAGGCATTTGGTTGCCTTTTTCCTCCAGCACAATCCCGGATATTCCCTCCGTAATGACGAACATTTTTGAGTTTTGGGTGGTTTTACAGCCCCAAACTGTTAAACTAACACAAAATGCTATAAAAAGAAACTGCTTCATACCTCACTTTGAATGTTTAAAGTATCCTAATTTAGTAATGATTCCTAATGGAAGCCACCGGTTTCCCATTGAAGTTAAATTAAACCTTTTATGCTGAAAAGAATTTTACCGGTTCTTATCCTGACTTGCATGGTGAACGGACTGGTCCGGGCCCAATTAACGACGAATAAAGAGGCACTTGAAAATACTGCCATCAGTCTGCGGCAGGCAGGACAAACCAATTATGCCAAAGCACTATCCCTTGCCAGGCAAAAAAACTGGCCTTTGACCATTCGGACCAGAGAAGGTGCACTGGGTGTGCTGGTAGGTGTTGATCAATTTAATTTTCCCAAATACTATATTACCAACAGCAACATCATTGCTGCCGCTACTACCCGGGCCAATCAGTTATGGCCTGGAGGCGTGAGCGGATTAGGATTGAGCGGTAGTTCCGCAAATCTGAAAAACAAGATCGGCATCTGGGATGGAGGCCGCATATTGGAAAACCATGTGGAATTAACGGGGCGTATTACCCAAAAAGACAATCCCAGTTCTGTTGATGGCCATGCTACGCACGTTGCTGGTACCATGATTGCAACCGGCATTAACCCAAGCGCCAAGGGTATGGCGTATGGCGCACAGGGTATGGTGGCGTATGATTTCAACAACGATAATGCTGAAATTGCTGCTGAAGCCATTAACCTGCTCATCTCCAATCACTCCTATTCTACCATCAGCGGATGGAACTTTAATAGTACCCAGAATCGCTGGGAATTTTATGGCCGCCCCGGTGAAAACGAAGATTATAAATTCGGTTATTACAGCTCTGATGCGCAGGTGTTGGATTCTATCGCCTACAACGCTCCTTTCTACCTGATGGTTAAATCTGCCGGCAATAACCGGGGATCCAAAGGTCCTGCGGAGGGACAACCTTATTACCGTTACAACAGCAGTAATCAAATGATTTCTGCCGGTAATAGACCTGCGGGTATCAGCAGCAACGATAGTTATGGAACGATTCCGTGGGATGGTAATGCTAAAAATATTTTAACGGTGGGTGCCATATCGGGTATCCCCGCCGGTTACAGCAGACCAGAAGATGCCGTTATGAGTTCATTCAGCAGCTGGGGGCCCACAGATGATGGACGCATTAAACCGGATATTGTTGCTGATGGTGTAGAAGTATTATCCAGCTATTCTACCAGTACCAGCAGCTATACCGTTCAGAGTGGCACTTCCATGTCATCCCCTAATGCTGCAGGTTCTCTTTTCCTCTTACAGGAGCTCTATTCCAAACTGAAGAGCGGCGCATTCTTACGATCCGCTTCCATCAAAGGAATTGCTATTCATACTGCAGATGAAGCTGGTAGTTTTTCAGGACCCGATTATCGTTTTGGATGGGGTTTATTGAACGTTCAAAAAGGTGCAGCCGTTATCAGCGCATTTGCTGCTGATAATAATAGTGCCACCAGTCCGCACCTGCTTTATGAGAATGTTTTCTCCGGCACCACCACTTCTTTCACTACCAATGTTATCGCTTCAGGTAATGGCCCGTTACGGGCAACCATCAGCTGGACGGACGTAAAAGGTAATGTAGAAACAGTAGATGTACTGAATAACCCTGCCAAAAAACTCATCAATGATCTTGATCTGCGCATCACAACCAATGGCGGTGCTACTACATTTCAGCCCTGGGTATTGGATCCGGCAGCTCCAGCCAATGCTGCCACTACCGGTGATAATATTACTGATAACGTAGAAAGAGTTGATATCGAAAATCCTGTTCCAGGTCAGACTTATACTATTCGGGTGAATTATAAAGGAACATTAACGCGTGGACAGCAGGCCTACACATTATTGGTAAGTGGTGTGGGTGGTGTAGGATATTGCGCGTCAGGTGCTACCGATAATACCGGCAGCCGTATTGACAGCGTTACTTTCCAGACACTTCGCTATGCCAATCCAGCCGGCGGTACTACCTACACGAATAAAACAGATTTGCTGGCTGATATTGAGCCCACACAAAGTGTTGCTTACCGCGTATTGGTCAACAGCGCCGACGCAAGCAACGCGGATAAGATTGCCAAAATGTACATCGATTATAATAACAATGGCAGTTTCAGTGATGCAGGTGAATTGGTTGCCACCAGTGGTGTGTTGAAGAATACACAGGTATTCAGCGGCAGTTTCACCACACCGGGTACTTTGACCATTGGCAATACCTTCCGGGTTAGGATAGTACTCAGGGAAACCAGTACAGCAAGTGATGTGGATCCCTGTAACACTTATGCCAAAGGCGAAACTTTTGATTTCAAAGTTCGGGTGGTCAATCCTTCAACAGATGTTGCCATAACGGATATCACTACACCAAGTGTATCTGATTGTGCCGACAATACCCAATACCTCACGGTAACCATCCGCAACAATGGCTCTGCCGCCAAAACCAATATTCCTATTACTGCTGATATTAAAAACGGAGCCACAACTGTTGCAACAATTACCGGCACATACCCGGGAACGATTAGTGCCGCAGCTACTGCACAGTTCACCCTGCAAACAGCATTCCCCACAACAGCCGGTGTAACCTATACTGTAGCTGCTACCGCCAATATGCCGGGTGACCAGAACAGTAGTAATAATACATTGACTACCGCCATTACCATTTCACAGAAAACAGCGGCTCCCACTGCTATTGCAGGTATTTGTGACAACAATACAGCTTTGTTGCGTGTGAGTAATCCCAATATCGGTAGTAATTATTTCTGGTATAACGGAGCCACCGCTACCTTACCGTTCACCAGCGGAAGTACAGCAAACACCACCAATATTCCAGGTGACCGGAAATTTTACCTGGCAACTGAATACAAAGGCAGTATCGGACCTGCCACTAAAATGGCTTATACCGATGGGGGCTATAATAATTTCCGCGGGAACTTTGTACGCTTCAACAATAGTGTTCCCATCATCCTGGAAAGTGCTCGCCTGTATATCGGGAATCCCGGAACAATTCAAATCATTGTAGCAACACTGGGTACCGTTAATCAGGATGGTAGTTTCACTTATTTCCCCGAAGCCAGTACCACACTAACTGTTACGGCCACCAATCCCAATCCTGCTCCGGGTGCAGTAACCGGCAACCCCGCAACGGATACAGGTGCTGTATACTATCTGAACCTCCCTGTTACACAAACAGGAGACCATATCCTGCTTGTTATTTGCAATGAAAACGGAGCAACCATTTTCCGTAACAATAATATTTCCGGAACTACTTACCCCATGAGCATTCCTGGTGTGATGAGCATCACTGGTAACAGCGTTAACCTGACCGATGCCACAGCCAATGTGAATCCTTTCTACTATTTCTTCTATAATCTGAAAGTCAGAACCACTGCTGGTTGTCCGAGTGACAAAGTAGAAGTACTGGCCAACACTATACCAACACCAGTAGTTACGCAGGTGGGTGACTCGCTGGTTAGCAGCATTGCAACCGGTAATCAATGGTTCCTGAATGATGTAGGTATCAGTGGTGCCACAGGCCAGAAATTCAAACCCACACAATCGGGCACCTATAAGACAATTGTAACCGATGTATTGGGCTGCCAGAAAACTTCCAATGCTATGCCGGTTGTTATTACCGCATTGGCGCCGGAAGTAGTTGCGCAGGAAATCAAATTAAGCGTTTCGCCCAACCCGAACAAGGGGTTATTCAACCTGTCCTTTGAAGTCAAAACCAAGGCAGATCTTACCATTGATATGATCACGGAATCGGGTCAGCGGATTTATAGCAGCAGTTATCCGGGTTTCAATGGCAAATTCTCAAAGGAGATACGATTGGGCACCCTGGCTTCCGGATATTATGTATTAAAAATCCAGCATAATAAAAAGACCTACGTACAGAAAGTATTGGTCGTTAAATAAAGCGTAGAAAGTACTGAAAAGACCGGCCCCAAGCCGGTCTTTTTTACGCCCTTGCCGGCCGTCTTACTGTATCTTTGTACAAAAGAAAAGCTATGCGTACCTGGATCGTCGTATTGCTGCTGGCAAGTGCATTCACTTCCTCAGCACAATCAAGAAAACAAGTAGTTGGCGTATTACGCGATTCAGTTACCAGAGAAGTTATTGCACTCGCCAGTGTTACCAATACCAGTACGGGCAATACGGTAATGACCGGCAGCAATGGTCGTTTTACCATATCCGTAACCAATAACCAGTTACTTTCTTTTGCAGCAGTAGGCTATTATTTTGATACTTTACGTTACCATACTGGCGATGATACTATCATTGCTTTACTTAAACCATTGGTGCGTAACCTCGGTAACGTTACAGTTAGTGCTCGCGGGTTTAGTCAGTACCAGTTGGATAGCATTGAAAGAAGAAAAGAATTCCTGCAGGACATTGCCAACTATACCATTCCTACCGTAGCACAGGCCAATTCAGGAGCCGGTATTGCCCTGAACCTGGATCGTTTCTCCCGTCATGAGAAAAGCAAAAGAAAAGCCATGGCATTCTACGAAGCCAATGAGCAGGAATTTTATATCAATTACCGTTTCCACAATACACTGGTTGCTTCCCTTACGGGCTTTAAAGATGATAAACTGCGTGATTTCATGCAACAGTCACGTCCGTCTTACCAGTGGCTCCGTCAAAACAAAACAGAAGAAGACATTAAATACTATATCAACGATCAGTTGAAAAAGTTTACGCGTAAAAATAAAGGGACCGAATAGCGCTTATTCGTAGCGCAATGCGTTGATGGGGTTTAAGCGTGCGGCTTTCATGGCAGGATAGATACCTGCAGCC
>JAACZQ010000096.1 GCA_009996675.1 Chitinophagaceae bacterium | reverse complement strand
TATCAATATGCCTTCTCTTACCGGATTGGAAATGGCCGGATTAATACCCAAATCGCAAAAAATCATTTTTACCACTGCTTATTCCGAACATGCGCTGGATAGTTTCGCCTTTCATGTAGTGGACTACCTGCTCAAGCCCGTTTCCTTCAAACGTTTTCTGGAGTCGGTGCAGAAATTACAGGCATATCAAACAGGTACGGCACCGGCTCCGGGAAAACCCACCGATCCGGCAGACGATATGATTTTCATCAAAACCGGAAGGCAGTTGCTGCCAATACAAACAGATAGCATTCTGTACATCGAAGCGCACAAAGAGTATCTCTGTATTCATACCCTGCAGCAAAAACACCTGGTCTATAAACGCATGAAGGATATGGCCAGTACATTGCCGGATCAGTTTATGCGTATTCATAATTCCTATATCATAAACCTTCGGAAAATGGGTAAAGCCGATCAACATTCGGTAGAAATCAATGGCATGATCCTGCCCATCAGTAACAGTTACCGGGAATCCTTTCAGGAAAAAATGAAGAAACACTTGTTGTGACGGCAGATGCCAGATCTCTGATCTTTTGATCTTTGATTGAATAAAACGAAGATTAACCTTAATTAAATCCTTGCCTTCATTTCCCCCATAAAGATTTTCATCTCATCCATGGTACCCAGGCTTACCCTGGCATATTTACCGTAGGGATACTGGTAGGAGCGAAGGAATATGTTTTTCTTAAGCATGTCCTGCGCATAATCACCAGGATAATTACCCAGCGGGAAAAAGATAAAGTTGGTTTTGGATTGTGCAGGCTGATAATTCAGTGATTGCAATGCTTTGATGGTATAATCACGGGCAGCAGTATTTTTTTGTCGGCTTTGGTTATGCCAGGCATGATCATCCAGGCTGGCCAACGCAGCGTACATGGATAATACGGACAAGGTGAAACCGGCCCGGCTGAAATAATCAGCCTGCAGTTTAGCAATAATATCAGGTGTAGCGATCAGCCAACCGATGCGCAAACCGGCCATGGCATGTATTTTAGAAAAAGTACCCAGGACCATTACTTTCGGATGCTTTTCAATCAGGCTGATCATGGATACCTGCTCTTGTGGTTCCAGGTAATCGATATAAGCTTCATCAATCAGTACATGTGCCTTCTTGGAAGCTTCGATGCAAAAATTTTTGAGTGCATTGGGATCAACAATAGTGGTGCTGGGGTTGGCTGGATTACAGATGTATACCAGTGCGGTTTCGTCGTCTACTGCTTTCAGCATGGCATCCAGGTCGTGTTCCATTTTACTGTTCAAAGGAACTTCCACAACTTTGGTGCCCAGTTTGGCTGCAGTGGTGGGCAGGATGGGGAAAGTAGGATTCGCCGTGACCAGTTTGCCCTTGTTGAAAAAACGGGGCAATAAACCCAGTGCATCTCCCGAACCGGCCGTTACCAGGATATGGTCTTCTGATACGCCATGGTGTTCTGCCAGTTGTTTTTTAAAATCCTGCAATCCCGGATGATTATAAGAGTAGCGATGGGATTCTCCCAGCATTTGCACAATGGCTTCCCTGGCTTTAGGTGAAATACCATAAGGATTTTCATTGGAGCTGAGGTTGACCAGTCCCGTCACTCCTGCATATTCAGCCGGTAAAATGGCTTCATCACGAAACGCTGGTAAACGGAACCCCAAACCCAATGCGGCCAGGGAACTGAACTTTAACCAATGACGGCGGTCAATTTGTGCAGACATGATCTGGAGATTTGTTGATTGCCGTTAAGATACGAAAGACGGCGCGATCTTTGATTTTTTGATCTTTGATTTACCGATTAAAGAAATCAAAGATCAAAAAATCAATATGTGGCCTATTCCGCCCAGCTCATGGTATAGCCTGGATTTTCAATACCCAGGGCAATATCGGTTAGTTGCAGGGGGTGGAATGTATCTATCATAACAGCCAGTTCCTGTGTGTCTTTTTTGCCAATACTTTTCTCCACGGCACCCGGATGCGGGCCATGCGGTATACCGGCCGGATGCAGGGTAATCATGCCACGGGTTACATTTTTACGGCTCATGAAATCACCGTCTACATAGTAAAGGACTTCATCGCTGTCGATATTGCTGTGATTGTACGGAGCCGGAATGGCATCGGGGTGATAATCGTATAAACGGGGACAAAAACTACAGATCACAAAATTATGGGCTTCAAAAGTCTGATGTACCGGCGGGGGCTGGTGAACGCGTCCGGTAATAGGCTCAAAGTCGTGAATGCTGAAGGCGAAGGGGTAACAATAACCATCCCATCCAACCACATCAAAAGGGTGGGTGGCATAATGCAAACCGTAGAGAACCCCTTTCTTTTTGGTTTTGATCAGGAAGTCGCCCCGTTCATCATGGGTAACGAGGTGCTGCGGCTGCCGGATATCCCTTTCGCAAAAAGGCGCATGTTCAAGCAACTGACCATATTTGCTGAGGTAACGTTTGGGATAACGGACCGGACTGAAACTTTCAACAATCAGCAGGCGATTGGAGCTGGTTTGAAATTCGAGCTGGTAAATAGTGCCGCGGGGAATTACCAGGTAGTCGCCATATCCGAACAACAATTCACCATACTGTGTAAGCAGGCGGCCATTGCCTTCGTGTACAAAAATCACTTCGTCGGCATCGGCGTTTTTAAAGAAATAATCTTTCATACTTTTCTGGGGAGCTGCCAGTACAATATGACAATCATTGTTTACCAATACGGGCTTGCGGCTTTGGATATAATCGGATTCCGGCTGAATATTAAATCCTTCAAAACTGCGGTGTTTCAGCATTTTTTCCTCCGCTATACGGGGCTGGATATTGATGGGCTCATCGGTACGAACAATCTGTGTAGGCGGGTAGGTATGGTACAAAAGCGAATAATCATTGCTGAAACCTTCGGTAGAGAATAATTGTTCGGCATACAAACCACCATCGGGTTTGCGGAATTGGGTATGGCGTTTATGGGGAATATTTCCCAGTGTATGGTAATGAGGCATGTGAATAAGCAATAAAAGGTTAAAAAAACATAGTGGACACAGGGGGCTTGTTTAACCTGCGACCAGGGCCAGTGACAGCATCAGGAAATAATATTTCCAGCCACGTTTGTCGATCCAGTAGGTGAAATTCCTGCAATAGGGCATGGCAAAACTTCTTGTTTCTAAAGATAATGAAAAGGCGGAAAATAAGGGCCAGGATAAGCTAAAATCGGGCAATCGGGAGAAAAAAAGAGTGGCAGGCCTATTCTTTTTTTCATGTTTTTACTTAACTTATGGTCCTAAAACGATTGCCATATGATTAAATTCAGCGACATTAAAATGGGCGACTATGTTCGGGCCGAATATGAGGGTCAGTACTGGGATGGCGAAGTAGTAGGCTTGAACGGCGATGAAAAACAGGTTTGTATTCAAACATCCGTACAGGAATTCTGGTTTAGTCCGGATCATTTACACCCGATCCCGCTCGATGAAAATGCACTGCTCGATCTTAAATTTACCCGGCAACCGGCCGATGATGGTTCGGTGAAATACCTCAAAGGGTCATTCCGGATTGTAACACCCACAGCCGGTGATTTTTCTAAAATTGAAATGTGGTACCGGGAGGACCGGCGACATCATCCCGATGTGCATTACGTACATCAATTACAGAACCAGTATCATGATATGACCAAAATACACCTGACCAATCAACCGATGTAGTTTTTTGTTTTTGATAATAAGAGATGATCCTGAAGCAAATGAAGGCGCCCGAGAGGGCGCTTTTCTTTTGCGCAGACTGATCGTTCCTGTACCAGCTTTAACGGCTGATTCATACCTGTGTAAAGTGTCTCATTCGCTCCGGTTGTTCCGACTTCACTTGCCATAAGTTTGTCATGAATAATCCGGTAATCCTGCATAAGACTGCTTCTTTGATTGGAGGACGCAATTTGCGTCCTCCAATCAAAGAAGCAGTATGCGACTAAATTTTTGTTATGGCAAAAAAAGAAATGGAAACCCTGGTTCTCGAACAACAGATTCTAAACAGAATATATGTTGTTCGCAACGAAAAAGTAATGCTCGACAGAGATCTTGCGGATTTGTATGGTGTGGCAACCAAGCGACTGAAAGAAGCTGTTAAAAGGAATGCAGAACGGTTCCCCAAAGATTTCATGTTTGTAATGACTGAAACGGAATTTAAGCAATGGCGTGCACGTGTGGTTTTGAGTCCGGCTGATAAGCAAGGACTTCGGTATGCTCCCTTTTGTTTCACCGAACAGGGGGTGACGATGCTCTCCTGTATCTTAAACAGCAAGACAGCCATAGAAGTGAATCTTCGCGTGGTGCGGGTATTTGTGAAAATGCGTGAATATGCATTGGCCAACCGGGAAATATTGGGACAGTTGGCCCGGCTTGAAAAAGAAGTCAAAGGAAACAGTAAGGATATTGAAAACATTTTTATCGTTCTGAAGGAATTACTGGCCAAGGACGCCAAACCCTCACCCAGGGCCTGGATCGGGTTTAAACACTACGATTGATCCGACTGGCTTTATAGTCAGGGCAGCGTAAGTAAACGAGGAATCATTTTTGACAGTATCTTCATACTGCATGAAACAAATACTGTTAGGTCTGATTGGCCTGTTGCTGACCGTTTCTGCCACGCATGCCCAGCGGTTTGGCGGCAATCCTGCACATACCAAATGGCGGCAGTTGGATAATGGACTGGTGAAGCTCATTTTCCCGCAAACCATGTCGGCCGAGGCCCAGCGTATTGCTGCGCTCACAAAACTATTACAGCATAAAGCAGGCAATCCGGATAGCAGCCTGCAAAAAATCCCCATTGTTTTACAGAGCCAAACATTGCAATCCAATGGTTATGTTGGGTTGGGCCCCTATCGTAGTGAATGGTATACCACGCCACCACAAGCTGTATTTGGACTGGGTGCTGTGGGCTGGTTGGATAATCTCACCGCGCATGAGTTCCGGCATGTGATGCAATACAGTTATTTCAACAAGGGATTATCGCGGTTTGCGGGTAATTTATTCGGGCAGGAAGCCAGGGCACTGGCCAATGCAGCGGCCATACCCGATTGGTTTTTTGAAGGGGATGCGGTTTATCAGGAGACCCGTTTCACGGAACAGGGTCGCGGTAAAATGCCTTCCTTCCTAAATGCATACCAATCACTGCACCTGGCTGGTAAACGATTCTCCTATATGAAAATGCGCAATGGTTCTTTGCGTGATTATGTGCCGGATCATTACGACCTGGGTTATCTGCTGGTGGCCTATGGGTACCAGCATTATGGTACAGCTTTCTGGCAGCGGGTAACGGCAGACGCAGCTTCCTTCAAACCCTTATTCTATCCTTTCCAGGGGGCAATTAAAAAGCAGACCGGCCTTGCTTATAACCGCTTTGTGCAGGAAGCGCTTCAATATTACCAGGCACAATGGCAGTTAGATACCATGCCAGTAACATGGCTTACCGTGCAAGGGGAACATGATTTTGACAATTACCAATATCCTGTGCTGGCCGAGAACGGGGATATTATAGCGTTAAAATCTACGAACAAGAACCGGCCAGCATTCTATCGCATCAAACCAGATGGTGCTGAACAAAAAATCGCCATACAGGATATAACCCTCCAGCCTTACTTTACCTACAATCGCGGGCAACTTGTGTATACTGCTTACCAGCCCGACAGCCGGTGGGGGAACCGGGAATACAATAAAATCGTAGTACTTGATCTGGAGACAGGTCGGCGACGATCTTTTGCTTCCGGGAGTCGGTTCACTTCTCCTACACTGTCCAATAATGGTGAGCAACTGCTTGCCGTCAATCAATTGGAAAATGGACGTACTGATCTGGTACGTTTGTCTATTGACAATGGCCGGGCGGATACAGTGCTTAGCGGGGAACTGATTTACTCGAATCCCCGATTTACACCGAAGGATGACGGGGCTTATGTGGTATGCCGCAGTCCTAATGGTTATATGGGCATCCTTCGCTATTGGTTCGGCTCGGCGCGTACAGATACATTGCTGATGCCATCGAATCGACTGATTGATCATTTACTGCCACAGGGAGACACGTTGTTGTTCAGCACTACCTATGAAGGCAGGGATGAATTATGGGCGTTATTACCCGATCAGGAAAACAAAGGTCCTTACCGGCTGGTGAGCTATCCTACTGGTGTATACCAGGGGGCTATTATGCCCGACGGACGCGTGTTGGCTTCGGCCTTTACGGCGGGTGGGTATCGCCTGGGTTACTGGAAGCCCCGATGGGAAAGGGTGGTGTTACGCAATGAACTCAAGCCCCTCTATACAGGCAAACTGTATCAGGCGGGGGATTTTACGAGCCTGAACCAGTTGCTGCAGGCAACCGATGCTATTGGTACCTATAACAAATCCGAAGGCTTATTCCGCTTCCACAGCTGGCGGCCCGGATACGATCGGCCCGAATACACACTAACCTGGTATGGTGAGAATGTGTTGAATAATTATCTCGCCGAGCTGGCGTATACCTACAATGAGAATGAGGGCAGTCATAAAGCAGGGTACCAGGGCCTGTTTGGCGGGACTTTCCTGCAGCCCCTGTTCGGGGTATCTCAAACCTGGCATCGTACCGGGGTCATTGGTACCGGCAGCCCGGTTCACTGGAATGAGACTTCCCTGTACGCGGGTGTAAGGTTGCCCTTGAATTTTACAGGCGGCAGACAATACCGGAGCCTCCTCACCCAGTTGACCGTGCAGGGTGAGCAGTTAAACTGGACCGGTGCCGCCAAGGGGGTATTGCCAAATGCTACTTATTTGTTTGGCGAGGGCAGGATTAGTTATACCGGGGTGATTGCTAGGGCCCGTCAGCATATCTTCCCCCGTTGGGGGCAGGCGATTACCCTGCAATACCGGGGAATGTTGAATAATTATACAGCCCGGCAGTTGCTGGCTACGGGCACGGTATACCTGCCTGGGTTGGGGGCCAATCACCACCTGGTGCTTACGGGTGCTTATCAGGGAAGGGATACCATGCGGCAGTATGCTTATACCGATCAGTTTCCCTTTGCAAGGGGGTATGCCGCGGTTAATTACCCCCGGATGTGGAAACTGGGGCTGAATTATCATTTTCCGCTGGTTTATCCGGATTGGGGGCTGGGGCAGGTGGTGTATTTGATGCGGGTAAGGGCCAACCTGTTTTATGACCATACACAGGTTCAGAGCCTGCGTACAGGGGCCCGTCTGCGGTATAATAGCGTGGGTGGAGAGCTGTTTTTTGATACCCGCTGGTGGAATCAGCACCCGGTAACCCTGGGTGTTCGGTACAGTTATCTGTTGAACAGTGCCTTATCCGGTGGTCGGGGAACTGGATTTTGGGAGTGGGTACTGCCGGTTAGCTTGTTCAAATAGCCTATATTTGCCCCTCGCAACCCCTTGAAAGCCATAAAATTGGCCTGTTTTCCACAATTTCGTGAAATTTTTCCCCGAAATTTTCGGATTTACAGTGTATTCTAATATCTTTGCAGCCCCAAAAATCGTATGTCGAAACAACCGCTGATTAAACAGGATGGAGTGATTATTGAAGCCTTGAGCAATGCTATGTTCCGGGTGAAGTTGGAAAATGGGCATGAAATACTGGCTACTATTTCCGGCAAAATGAGGATGCACTATATCCGAATCCTGCCGGGTGACAAGGTAGGAGTGGAGATGAGTCCTTACGATTTGAGCAGGGGCCGGATTATTTTCCGGTACAAATAAGTAAAAGATTCGCCGGGTAGTGATACTTGCCGGCGGCAACGATAAAAAACACAGCAATGAAAGTTAGAGCTTCCATCAAAAAGCGCAGTGCAGATTGCAAGATCGTGAAGAGAAAGGGCAAGTTGTATGTAATCAACAAAAAAAATCCCCGCTATAAGCAGCGTCAGGGATAAGCGTAATGAGCCGGAGCAGGATCCGGTTTAGTAAAAAAGTATAAAATTTAAAATCAGAATATGGCTCGTATTGCCGGTATTGATTTACCAAAGAACAAAAGAGGCGAAATCGGTCTGACCTATATTTTCGGTATCGGTCGCTCTACTGCTCAGTATATTTTAACCCAGGCGGGTATTGACTTTGATAAAAAAGTGAATCAGTGGTCTGACGATGAGCAGACTGCTATTCGTAACATTATCAACAATGAGTTCAAAGTTGAGGGTGCACTGCGTAGTGAAGTATCTATGAGCATCAAGCGTTTGCTGGATATTGCCTGCTACCGTGGCCTCCGTCACCGTAAGGGACTGCCTGTTCGTGGTCAGCGTACGAAAACCAACAGCCGTACCAGAAAAGGTAAGCGTAAGACGGTTGCCGGTAAGAAGAAGGCGCCCAAGAAATAATTAAGATGATCAGGTGGTCCGCTATCAGCGGGCCATTTGATCTGATTATAAAACCCGTTATCGCTTGGATCGTCGGCATCAGCAGACAGGAGAGGTTAACGGTTTCCGCCTGATGGCGGAATTTTCATTGTTAAACCAGTCCCGGTAAAACGGGCAGACTACCTCAAGAAACAAACATGGCAAAACCTCAAAAAGCGCAGAACAGTGCAAAAGCTGCTGCCAAGAAAAGGATTGTAAAAGTGGATGCTGCTGGTGAAGTACGCATTTCAGCCACTTTCAACAACATTATCGTAAGCTTTACCAACAAATCCGGCCAGGTAATCAGCTGGAGCAGTGCTGGTAAAATGGGCTTCCGTGGTTCCAAGAAAAATACACCGTATGCCGCCCAGATGGCTGCTGCTGATGCTGCTAAAGTAGCACAGGAAGCTGGTCTGAAGCGTGTGGATGTATTCGTAAAAGGACCTGGTGCTGGTCGCGAAGGTGCTATCCGCTCTATCGCCCAGTCTGGTATCGAAGTAACTTCCATCAAAGATGTTACCCCGCTGCCTCACAACGGTTGTCGTCCTCCGAAACAAAGACGCGTATAATGATCTCAGATGTCAAATCTCAGATGTTGGATTTTAAAAATCTGCCATCTGAGATCTGATATCATACATTAAATAAAGGATGCTGCATTGATTTTAGATTTTTAGGATGCAGTATCGTCATTAAAAAATCACAAACCATAAACAATGGCACGTTACACAGGTCCAAAGACCAAAATTTCAAGAATCTTCGGTGAACCCATTCTGGGTAATGGAAAATGGTTGGGTAAAAACAGCAACCCTCCCGGTCAGCACGGTGCTGCCCGTAAGCGTAAAAGCCTCGGCGAATATGCACTGCAGCTGCGCGAAAAGCAAAAAGCAAAATACACTTATGGTGTATTGGAGCGTCAGTTCCGCAAAACTTTTGAAGAAGCAGCCCGTCTGAAAGGTGTTACCGGTGAAAACCTGATCAAACTCCTGGAAGCCCGTCTGGATAATACCATTTTCCGTATGGGTCTGGCTGCCAGCCGTCCCGAAGCCCGTCAGATGGTAAACCACAAGCATATCACTGTAAACGGTGAAGTAATGAACATCCCTTCTTACCAGTGTAAGCCAGGTGATGTGATTGCCTACAAGCCGAAGAGTGCAGATAATTCAGCCATCACCAGCAAGAGCCGTGGTAAGAACCCTAAGTTCAGCTGGCTGGATTGGAATGAAGCTGAGAAAAAAGGTACTTTCATTACCTATCCTGAGCGTGAGAATGTTCCTGAGAATATCAAGGAGCAACTGATCGTTGAATTGTACTCTAAGTAATAACAGTGAAATGTGGAAGGTGAAAAGTCAGGTACTTTCACTTTTCACTTTTGACTTTTCACTAACCGTAAGTAAAAAACAAGTTTTAATATGGCCATATTAAGCTTCCAGAAACCAGACAAAATCGTTTTACAAAAAGCAACGGATTTTGAAGGACAGTTTGAATTCCGCCCCTTAGAGCCAGGCTTTGGTCTGACCATCGGTAACGCCTTACGCAGGGTATTGCTGAGCTCTCTGGAAGGATTTGCAATTGTAGGTATCAAAATTGAAGGTGTAGACCATGAGTTTGCTACCATCAAAGGAGTAACGGAAGATATTACTGAAGTGATCCTGAACCTCAAACAAGTGCGTTTCAAGAAGCAGGTAGACCACGATGTAGCCAACGAAAAAATCAGCTTGTCTATCAAAGGCAAGACTGAATTTACCGCTGGTATGATCGGAGAGTTGTCACAGCATTTTCAGGTGATGAACCCTGAACTGGTTATCTGCACCATGGATAGCAGTGCTAAAATGGACATTGAACTGACTATTTCCAAAGGCCGTGGTTATGTGCCCGCTGAGGAAAATAAAGTGAAAGATGCCCCCTTCGGATATATCGCCATTGACTCTATTCATACGCCCATCAAAAATGTGAAATACGGTATTGAAAACTATCGTGTGGAGCAGCGTACTGACTATGAGAAACTGGTATTGGAAGTGGCCACCGATGGCACTATCCATCCCGAAGATGCGGTGAAGCAGGCTTCCCGTATCCTCATCCAGCACCTGATGATCATCACCGATGAGAACATCACTTTCGATAACAAAGAAGATAAGAAAGAAGATGTGGTTGATGAGCATGTACTGCAACTGCGCAAAGTATTGAAAACGCCGCTGGAAGATCTCGATCTGTCCGTACGCGCTTTCAACTGCCTGAAAGCAGCAAAAATCAACAGCCTCAGTGAACTGGTTCAGTATGAGCAGGAAGACCTGATGAAGTTCAGAAACTTCGGTCAGAAATCCCTCTCTGAGATCGAGCAGGTACTTACCGAGCGCGGTCTGAGCTTTGGTATGGATCTGAACAAACTGGGTTTAGATAATTTAGACAATTAAGCCGCCAGCTACTGGCTGTTAGCTACTGGATTTTCCGGTTGCTAACAGCTGGAAAGCTGAAAGCAATTATTCAACATCCTGCAATTCCTGACACGGTGCAGGGTATAAAAACAACAAGTCATGCGTCACGGAGACAAAATCAACAACCTCGGTCGTAAGAAAGCACACCGGGAAGCGTTGCTGGCCAACCTCGCCAGTCAACTGATCACACACAAACGTATTGTTACCACCCTGGCTAAAGCCAAGGCGCTGAGAACCTACGTTGAACCCCTGATCACCAAGACCAAAAAATCAGATTCCAAAGAAACCATCATGCACCAGCATAGGGTAGTCTTCGGTTACCTGCAGGATAAAGCCGCTGTGAAAGAACTGTTCACAGTAGTAGGTCCTAAAATCGCCAGCCGCCCCGGTGGTTACACCCGCATCCTGAAACTGGGCATTCGTCCCGGTGACAACGCGGAAAAAGCGATGATTGAACTGGTTGATTTCAATGAAATCTATGGTAAGACCGCAGAAAAAGCTGCTGAACCTGCCAAGAAAACACGTCGTAGCCGTGCTACTACCAAGAAGACTGCAGAAGCTGCTGCTCCTGCTGAAACAGCTGAGACGTCCACTGAAAACACTCAATCTGCAGAATAAGTTGATTAAGGTATTTCATATAAAAGCAAGACTGTTATCAGTCTTGCTTTTTTTATGCGACCGAAAATGTGAGAAATTTATTGCGCGGAATTGCTGAATAAATATTTTTTTTGCACCCATAAACTCCCAAATATCATCATGCCCCAACAATCCATACCCGCAGTGCTCGTTCTGGCCGATGGCCATGTTTTCTTTGGACAGGCTTTCGGAAAAATCGGTACCACTACCGGGGAAATTTGTTTTAATACCGGAATGACCGGCTACCAGGAAGTGTTTACAGACCCCAGCTATACCGGCCAGGTGCTGATCATGAACAATGTGCATATCGGTAATTATGGTGTGAAAGAGGCCGATGTTGAAAGTAATAGTGTGAAGATTCGTGGCCTGATCGGTCGTAACCTGGAAGAGCAATTCAGCCGAATCCAGGCCAATGGCAACCTGGATGCCTATCTGAAAGACAATAACCTGGTGGCTATTGAAGGTATCGATACCCGTGCATTGGTATCCCATATCCGTACCAAGGGGGCCATGAACTGTATCATTTCCTCCGAAACACAGGATGTTGAAGCACTGAAAAAACAACTGGCAGCAGTACCCGATATGGATGGCCTGGAACTGGCCAGTACCGTTAGCACCACTGAAGAATATGAGTTGGGAAACCCGGATGCAGACATCAAAGTAGCCGTATTGGATTTTGGCGTGAAAAAGCATATCCTGCAATGCCTGGTAGACCGGGGCGCTTATGTTCGTGTACACCCTGCCAAAACACCCATGAGCAGGTTAAAAGAGTTCAATCCCAATGGTTATTTTATCTCCAATGGTCCCGGTGACCCGGCGGCCATGGATTATGCCATCCAAACCGTGAAAGATATTCTGGCAGAAGACAAGCCGGTTTTTGGTATTTGTCTGGGTCACCAGCTACTGGCTTTGGCCAATGGTATCCGCACTTTTAAAATGCACCATGGCCACCGTGGCCTCAACCATCCGGTCAGAAATATCATCACCGGCCGTTGTGAGATCACCACACAAAACCATGGATTTGGTGTTGACCCCGAAGCCGTACGCCAGCACCCCGATGTGGAAGTAACCCATGTTAACCTGAATGACGAATCTATTGAAGGAATCCGCCTGAAAAGTAAACCCGCTTTCAGTGTACAATACCACCCGGAAAGTACGCCGGGCCCCCACGATAGTCGTTATTTGTTCGACGATTTCCTGGGTATGATACGTACCCATTCAAACTAAACAGAACAGATTGCTTATCATGGCCGCAATGAAATCCTCATTGCGGCTTTTTTGCAGGTATAAGCCTTTCCAATCATTTGTGCTAACTTTGATACATGAAGATCGCCATCATCAACGGTCCCAATCTCAACCTCCTGGGCAAAAGGGAGACTGCTATCTATGGTCAGCATAGTTTTGACGACTATCTGGTCGGGCTGAAACAGCGCTACCCGCAGGTGGAACTGCATTATTTCCAAACGAATGTTGAAGGCGAACTGGTTAATGAATTGCATAAGGTTGGTTTTGATTATGATGGGATTGTACTGAACCCCGCTGCCTATACCCATACCTCGGTGGCTATTGGGGATGCGATCAAGGCCATTAAAGCGCCGGTTGTAGAAGTACATATCAGTAATGTGCATGCCCGGGAAGATTTCCGGAAACTCTCACACGTTTCCGCATCAGCTGCGGGAACAATTACCGGACTCGGACTGAAAGGATATGAACTGGCTATCCTGTGGTTACTGGAACAACAAGCCTGAGCCTTACGGTATGGTCTTTGTACTGCTAGAAAAACATGCAAGCGATATACAGCAGAAAAGTAATTGTGCTGATCATCATCAGCAGTATCGTTAAACTGATTGCCGCCGGATTGGTGGAATTGGGTAACGATGAAGTATACTATTGGACTTATGCCCTGCAGTCCGACTGGAACCATTTTGATCATCCGCCCATGGTGGGATGGCTGATCCGTGTGACCACGTTTAACCTGCATTGGGTCAATGAAGTAACCCTCCGAGCCGGTGCGGTTATTTGTTCAGCTATATCTACCTGGTTTATTTTTAAACTGGGTAAACTGCTGGAGAATGAGAAAGCCGGTTGGTACGCCGCCCTGATCTATACGTTTGCTGTGTACACAGGTTTTATTGCAGGCTGGTTCATATTGCCCGATTCTCCCCAAATGTTGTTCTGGACCGGAGCACTGTATGTAATGGCACACATCGTATTACAGCATAAGGAAGAAGAAAAACTGGGCAATTGGCTAATTCTTGGTACCCTGATTGGTTTGGCGGCATTGTGTAAAGTACACGGGCTTTATCTCTGGGTTGGTTTTGGTGGTTTTTTATTGTTTCACCGGTTTACATGGTTGTCTAACTGGCGCATCTATGCAGGAATAGCTGTTACATTGATTTGTCTGATCCCCATCGTTTACTGGAACATTCAATACGATTTTATTACCTACCGTTTTCACTCCGACAGGGTAACACATACATCGCTGCAATGGGATATGCTGGGGCGGGAGATTGGGGGAGAAATTGCTTATCAGAACCCGGTGATTGCGATCTTTCTCTTTTTTGCGCTGGTTGCTGTATTGGGTAACCGCATTCGCTTCAATCGTAAACGTATGCGGGTATGGCTCTTATGGATGAGTGTGCCCATGATCCTATTATTCTGGGGCATTGCATTGTTCAACCCCACATTGCCACACTGGAGCGGGCCTGCGTATATACCCCTGTATCTCATGGGGGCCATTTATCTCTCACGTAAATCGGTACGGGATTTTCCGGCAATCATACAGGTTGCTATGATGCTGGTAGTGGTGGTGTTGGCTGCAGGTATATCCCTTATTCGCTATGCACCCATGAACTTTGGCAGCCAGCAACAGGAGAATTATGGTGAATATTGCCCAACACTGGATATGTGGGGCTGGCGTGCTTTTGGTAGCAGCTTCGATAGCTTATACAAAAGCGATCAGCAAAACGGTATTATGAAAGCAGGAAGCCCACTATTGGTGAATAAATGGTTTCCCGGAGGGCACCTTGAATTTTATGTAACACGGGATACAGATATACCCTTATTGGCTGTTGGAGCATTAAACGATATACACAAATTCGCCTGGCTTAACCGCGACCGGAAACCCCTGGCCATTGGTGATGATGCTTATGCAATAGTTGCTTCCAATCTTCCCCTCCAGGTTGATTCGGCATATGGAAAATATTTTGCCCGGGTAGAAGAACCCGTTCGTATCGATCAATGGCGCAGCCATAAAGTAGTCCGGCATTTTTATGTGTACCGGCTCCGGCAATGTATAGCAGTTCCCAAGCCCGTTCTGATGCAATAAGGCGGCGTATTTTCAGCAGAAGATGCGCTTATGTGTTTTCTACTTGCGTGTACTATCCGCAACAGGAGTGGGTTTGAAAGTAATTTCATCTTCCTTGGTGCCGAATAATCTTTCAAAATCCTTGCGATAGGAGATACTCACACCAAAACGATTGCGTCGTCCAAAGCTGGATCCTGAAATATCGAGGCTGTTCTTATTGAATATTATCGCCCTCAGCTTCCGGTCTTTGGAAAGGATGAATTCAATATTCAGGTCAGGCAACCACTGGAAATTGCCATTTTTTACCGCTGAAGAATTACTGAGGTTGAAGTCGAGATCGCCGCCGAAAGTAACAAAAATCTTATCCTGGAAAAAGCTTTTACCCAGTTTGAAGTTAATCCTTGACCGGTCAAATGAACTGGCATTACCGGCCCCGGCACCCAATACTTCTGAATTGCTGTAAATAGATGTGCCGAGATCAAACTGCAGGCTTTTATTACCCGTAAGCTTATAGAGAAAATTAGAGAACAGTTTATTGATTTCTTTGGTGAGGATTTGCGACAGTGTATTCACGCCAATAGTTGCCAGTGAATTATTGGCTGTACCACCGCCATTACCTACACTGGGTGGGGCAAAGGAATTGAATACAATCAGGAAAGATACCTGCTTCAATATTTCATTTTCATCCCGCTCCAGCCTGTTCAGGTACTGCATCATTACATTGTCGGACTTGACCGGGCTTCCCTGTGGAAAATCGAGCCGGAATTTAATGGTGGGTTTGGTGAGTTTGTCGCGTAATTCAGCAATGACAAATACCTCACCACGATAACCTTTTACAGCACCACTCATTTCCAGGTTCGAAATCAGGTCGTACAGCGCTACACGTTCGGCTGTGTACTGCGCATCGATATGAATATCTGCTTTGAAAGGATCCCCGGTCCATTTAATGAAACTACCCGCATTGGGGATCAGTACAAATGGTTTTCTGATAAACGACTGGAAATTGAAATCGTAATTTCCTTTTTCAATATTATACTGACCATTGATGGTTAATGGTTCGGTGGTCCCTGCACGGATTTTCAAACGGCCATTGCCGGTGGCTTTGATCACATCACCGGAAGCTTCATCTAGAATTACATCTATCTGAGCCAGGTTGTTGGCCGTAATATCCAGATCAACCGTCAGGTTAAAACTACTCCTGTTTGTATTATCGGTCATTTCCGTACCATACTGCTTGAATTCAATAAAGTCTGCAGTAGCGCTTTCCCGGCTTACACTGTTGGGGATGAATATATGAGAGGAATCATTAGATCTCGCTTCCAGGTTCATCCGTGCAGCATATTCAGGCCCCTTCAGCGTTAGGGTTGCCGAGCCAACAGCTTTACCATAGAATTGCTGGTTATCCTGTGGCTTGGTATCAATCAGCAGGAGTTTATTGGTGGACAGCTCAAAATCGAAAGCCATATCCCGGAACCCTCTTTCGTACAATTTTCCTTTCACGGTACCCGGGCGTTTCAGCTCATCCCGGATGGTGAAGCTGCCAAAGTCAATCCCATCTTCCTCAAAACGGATATCGGCCGAATCAATGGTATAATATACTTGCGTATAGTTCACTTTCATCCCGGCATTACGCAACTTGACCCGCCCGATAAGATTGGGACTGGAGGGGTCACCACTGATGCGTAATTTTCCCTCGGCCTGACCCTTCAGGTCCGTGAATAAAGTATTGAGAAATTTTTCCAGGAAATTAATGCGCATATCTGCAAGATCCAATTCTGTATTCAACGGGTTACCAGTGGAATCCTTCAGGTTATAAGAGCCCTTGGCATTGAACTGGTAATTTTCGTTGAGGGATTCTACTGTAAAGGGAATCAGACCTGTTTTACTGTCATAACCACTTTTGATCTTCACAAGGCCTATTGAGTCATCGTCCATGCGAAACTGTTCGGCTTTTAAATCGGCATCGGCTTTAAACTGACCAAAGAAATCGCGCATCACAATGGTGCCACTGGTTAATCCTTCCAGCCTTGGATCCTTCATGAACAAAGAGGTGATATCACCCAGGATCACATTACGGAGTTTGACCACCAGGTTATTGGTATTGCCACCGTCTTCTTCTTCCGTAGAAGCAATAATTTCCTGTAAGCCCTGCGTGAATTTCACATTCTGTGCAAGCAGGAAATTTTTACGTATCACCAGTTCCCCCTGTTTCTCTAGATTCCATTTTTTGCTGTTCAGTACAAAAGAAGAGGGACGAAACTGTATACGTACACCATCCTGTAATGAATAAACATCTGCATTCAGGTGAGCGTCATTGAAGGTATTGTCGGCACTGGTTTGTATGGAAACAACAGAATGATCACCACGAGCAACCACGCTTAAGCGGGTATTCGGAAAGCGCAGGCTGTCACCCATATTGATGCTGGTGATTTCGCCCCTTAAGGAGAGCGAATCAAGATTGCCCCGGCCCTGTAAATCCACACCCGTGAATGCGTACTTGTCTATTTTCCCGAAAGGTACACGTGTGGTTATACGGAAATCGTGGTTGCGTGTATCAACCGTACCGGAGAGGGTTGCATCATTAAAACCAGAGAAATTTTTACTGAATATTTTCAGGTAGGGCTCAATATACCCTGCGCCTGCATTGA
>JAACZQ010000095.1 GCA_009996675.1 Chitinophagaceae bacterium | reverse complement strand
TACCTGGTACAGTGAAGATTTCAGCACCGTATTGGGTAAGGGCAATATCCTGCACCTCAGACCCACGCCTCCTACCGGTACCAGACTGGCACTGGAAATCATGCCTTACCCTAACCAGGGATGTCAGGATACTTTGTATACCACCATCACCCGTTCGAATGAAGAACTCAACCTGGTCATCAAAGATTCTATACAGGCCTGCAGTTATGAAGGGGGAGATATCACACAGAAAAGAATTTTCACAGGCAGTACGCCCGGCCTCAGTTTTGAATATTTTACGGACGCAGATGAAACCCGGCTTGTACAGAATCCCAAGGGTATTACCCTTTCGGGCACCTATTATATACGGGCTTCCAATGCGGTGGGTTGTTCGGAAAGCGAGTCGATTGGTGTATACATCAACCCAACACCCGACCTCACGGTTACCAAACCACCTCCGGAATGTATCCCTGCCATTGTAGACCTTACAAGTCCTTCCATTGCCACTGCCCGTGAGCCGGGGACTGTACTGACTTACTGGCGTGATAAGAATGCCACACAAACCCTGGCGACCCCGCAAACCATCACCACACAGGGTGAGTTTTATATCAAAGCGGTTAGTGTGAACGGCTGTTTTGTAACCCAGTCGGTTTCGGTGGATATCACCCCTAAACCATCAACGGTGGTGAAAGACCTGACGGGTTGTGATCAATTATTCCTGGCCAATATGCAGCCAACACTCGGCAGTGATCCGATAGCGGCAGTCACTTATTTTTCAGATGCCGGTGCCAGGCAGGAGCTATTGTATACGCATGTGTTCAACCAGTCGGCCACTTACTACATTAAGTTTACCAATCCCTGGGGATGTGCCGTGGTAAAACCGGCGCAGGTAACCATTTATCCCTCGCCCAAATTCACGGCCCAGGATCCGCCCATGGTTCGTTTGCCACAAACGGTGGATATTACCAGTTCCGTACCGCCCAGTAGCACCTGGAACTATACCTACTGGAAAGACCGGGCCGCCACTGAACCACTCAGCAATCCGAACCGGATTATTGCCAGTGGCCAGTTTTTTATTAAAGCAACTTCTTTAGACGGATGTACCACCATGGACTCGGTAGATGTGAAGATTGAAGATGCCATCATCATTCCGCCGAATATCATTACACCCAATGGCGATGGTATACACGATACCTGGAGTATTCCTTTACTGCAATACTATCCCGATGCCTCTATGGAAATCTACAACCGAACAGGGCAACAGGTATACCGCATTACAGGTGGCTATTCCAAAAACTGGGATGGTAAATCCAGTGAGGGCAAACCTTTGCCGCCGGGCACTTATTATTATATTTTAAAGTTCAGCCCCAGGCATAAGCCGCAATCGGGTAGTGTAACCATCGTGTATTAAACAATTGGCTGTGGCAGGTACAGCAGACGCTGCATCGGCTAGGTTTTCAGTATAAGACAGGTGATTATTGCTCCAGGTAAACACCGGCAATTGCTGTTCCTTGCAATTGCCTATTTTCGTTGCTCATTGCAGCACCATGGATGTAAAGATGGAAGCTTCCTGGAAAGAAGCACTCAAGCCGGTATTCAGCAAACCTTTTTTTCTGCAGGTAGTAACCCACCTGAAAACAGAAAGGGCAACCGGTGCCACCATCTACCCGCCCGGTCAGCTCATCTTTAATGCTTTTGACCAAACCCCTTTCGACCAGGTAAAAGTGGTGATCCTGGGTCAGGATCCCTACCATGGTCCGGGTCAGGCACATGGACTGAGTTTTTCGGTACCCGATGGCGTTCCGCCTCCGCCATCACTGGGGAATATTTTCAAGGAACTGCAGAAAGATGTGGGCATACCCATACCCAAAACCGGCAACCTCACACCCTGGGCCAAACAGGGGGTTTTATTACTCAATGCAGCACTCACCGTGCGGGCCAATGAACCGGCCAGTCATGCCAAGATCGGCTGGATGGAATTCACCGATCAGGTGATCCGCACACTGTCGGAGCAGAAAAAAGGAATCGTATTCCTGTTATGGGGACGATTTGCGGGTGATAAGCAGGTACTGATTGATGAGACCAAACATTATGTACTGAAAGCGGCACACCCCTCACCTTTCAGTGCCGACAAAGGCTTTTTTGGTTGCAAACATTTCAGCCGCACCAATGATATACTTGTTAAACAGGGACTCGACCCCATCAACTGGAGTCTGGATTCCACAAATGCTGCTTCATAAATGAGCGATACCCTTTCCGATAAACTCCCACTCTGGAAACAGATAGCCGGAAGAATATTTGCCCTCTGGGCCCTGGTACTGTTTATTGGCACCATGCTGATAGCCATTGTTTTTTACCTGCCCTGTTTTTTACTCAGTGACCCTGCGAAAGCCCGCTGGCACCGGCATGTATCGCGTGTATGGATGTGGTTTTACCTGAACCTGATTGGTTGTCCGTTGCGCGTAAAAGGTGCGGGCAATTTTGTACCCGGGCAGAACTATGTCGTGGTTTGTAACCACAACAGCCTGATGGATGTACCGGTAAGTACGCCTTTCATGCCCCGTGCCAATAAAACCATTGCCAAGAAAAGCTTCGCCCGCATACCGTTATTCGGCTGGATTTATACGTTTGGCAGTGTACTGGTTGATCGCAAGAGTGATGAGAGCCGCCGGCGCAGTTATGAAGAGATGAAAAGAAAACTGGACCTGGGTCTGGATATGGTCATCTACCCCGAAGGCACCCGCAACCGTACCGGCAATCCATTGAAATCATTTTACGACGGTGCTTTCAAACTGGCATCAGACACAGGCAAACCGATTATGCCTGCCATTCTATTTCATACCAAAGAGGTACTTCCTCCCAATCATTTTTTCTACCTCATGCCCCATCGCCTGGAAATGCATTTCCTCCCCCCGGTGAGCACCGAAGGCAAATCTGCCCAGGAACTGAAGCAATTGCTGTTTGATATGATGTGGCAGTATTATGCGGAGAGGGATGTGAGCTTCTAGCTACTAGCCTCAAGCTGCGAGTTTTAGGATAAGTTGTAATAGTGAGTAGTCACCGCCCTCAATCAAAAAATCAAAGATCAAAAATTCAAAAATTAGAAAGTCGAGTTCGAGAATGTCCTGCTTCTGTTGATGCGCAGATCGCGGAGGATACCGGATTTGGGATTGATGGTGATGTTGAAGGAACGGAATAAACCAATGGGTGTTACATTGATGGATAATTGCCAGCAGTGCATTTCACGGGTGATGAACATACTCAGTTGCTGCAGGCTTTTCCGGTTCACATCGTAGTTACCCGTACCCCCCAGCTTCCATTTTTCGGTGAGACTGAAATCGCCATTGAAGTTCAGTGAAGAATAAGTATCGGTACGGTAGCCACTGAAATCGGGTTTCAATACGCGGTTAAAACTGAGTGAATAAGACAGGGTGAGGCTCCAGGGAATATTAAAATCGGTAAACTCGGCCGGATTGGCGCGGGCAAACTGTAATTGTCTTTGTTGCTCATCGGGTGTCATGAATGGATCGATGGGCACTTCCCGATTACCTGCATCTTTACCGTCTTTGGTCTTACTGGTAAAAGAAGTAGAAATGGCCAGGTTACCGCTTACAATACGTCCGAATTTACCCCGCAGCGGATCCAGCTCTAATTGTTTGAGGCGATACCCCTGCCGGTCTACCCTGTAAGGATCCATAACGGCGCCGGCGGTGATATTGATCTTATCGAACAGGGTACTGCGGGCATAAAACGTAAAATTGCCCAGTGCAAAACTATCGGCCAGCAGGTTGTATGATGAGTTGAAACCAAAACCATCAATGAGTTTGATTTTCTTATCGAGCTTACCGGTGGAATCCGATTTATCCTTCACTTTCATCTCCAGCAGGTTATCCACCCCGAAGCTGATCCCGCCAAATGTTCCTTCCGAGAAAGCACCAATAATTCCCCCATCGTACTGCGAGAACCGTACAACACGGCCTGTTGTATCAACCTGGGTATTGTAGTAAGATTTGGCAGCCATATCCGGTTTGTAGTTGATGGATATACTGGGTCTTATTTCATGCCGGATGCCTTTGATATTGCTGGTTGGCTTGAAGGTATAGGTACCAAAAATGCGGGTATTCAGTCCCACCCCGAAACTCATCTGCCGGGCGGTATAAAATCCGCGCTGGATGGTGGTATCTACTTTTTTGGCATTGGCATCCCAGGTCCGGAATATACGCTGACCATACCAGCGTTCTTCATAAGAAACCGAAGGCGCTACTGTAATAGGTCCCAATGCAGGCAATGATAAAGTGATGGGCAGGTTATGCTGTGCGCCCCATTGCATGGTATCGAGCAGGTGCCGCAGGTTGAAATCCTTCTCATAGAAAGAAATCTGGTTGAGCAGGTTACCGCTGTATCCCAAACCAATCTTTTCATACCATTTACCCGCCCCTACCTGTTCCTTGCGCTGGAAGGGATAAAAAGTAACCACGTTGAAATTGATGGTGGGCAGGTTCAGGTTAATCAGTCCCAGGTTATTGTTCTGGTTATGGTTGGCGTTCACGGTAAGGTTATACTTACCGCGCCAGTCTTTGGAAAAAGAAATGGAAGAGTTTAACTGGTTCTGGAAGTTCTGGTAAGGGTTGTTGAGCAGTAAGCGGTTAAACCGGGTGCTACCAAAGTTTACGTTGGCGCTGAAATTGGTTCCCGGCCGGGCCCGGTTATCGCGTGCATGCGACCAGTTGATCATGAAGGACTGGCTCTGGTTAAATTCATTGGCCGTGAGCGCGCTGCGATTGAGGGCCTTGGTATTCTGAACAGTAATATTCACACTACCGGTATAGCGGTAGCGGCGCAGGTATTTGGCACTGGCATTCACACTCCAGCCCCCATAGGAATAGAGATTGGCGCGGGTGGTGAGGTCTACATACTCACTGATGACTTTATAATAACCCAGTCCCTCCAGTCCCAGTCCAAAATCCTCGCTGGCGGTAAACGCAGGAGGCAGTATACCGGAATGTTGTTTGTTGTATAAGGGATAGATACCGAAAGGAATACCAATGGGCATGGGCACCCCTTCAAATTCGGGGAAAGCCGCACCGGATACACCCAGTTTATTGTTGATGATTTTCATCCGGCTGGTACGGAACGCGAAATGGGGTGTATCGAGGTTACAGGTGGTGAAGCGGGCACGGCGGGCAAAGACTTCATCGGCACTCACTTTCTTCAGCACCTGGGCATTCACAAAAATCTCCCCTTCCTGGAAGAAAGTGTTCTTGGAAAGCCCCTTATTGGAAGTCATGTCGTAGAAAATAGAGTCGCTGATGGATTTCAGTTCTCCCTGGGTAAGCTGGGGCCGGCTTTGGATGGAGCCGGTGGTATCGGTGGAGCCATAGGCTTTCACTTTATGCGATTGCTGGTCGTAGCGGATGGTGGCGGCTTCCATTTTTATATCCCGGTAAGCGGTTTTGGCCTTGCCATAGAGGAAAAACTCCCGGCTGTCTACCAGCAGCACACCGGAATCCAGGGCACTGTACTGTATGATGGCATCTATGGAATCCTTTGAAATCCGCATCGTATCAATACGGGTCACCAGGGAATCCCGGGATTTGAGGCTGTCTGCCGGGGCTTTACGGCTGGTATCTTTCCGGATCAGGGTGTCGGCTAAAGGCTTCAAAACAGGCCAATGTCCTGCCCCGGCCACCTGCGCATGAAATGTTAATATGAGCAAATAAGCCGTTGCTACAATAGTCAGCGTGTATTTTGCGTTAATTTTACGTGGTTTGCTCATCTTGACCGGGCAAAAATAGCATTTGAAAAGTGTAAACCGAATTCTGGTAAAAATCCTTTAACGAATTGATATGATGCGGAGTAAATATGCTGCTTTGTTTTTGTTAAGCTTTTTAGGTTGTTGCTTATCGTCCTATACCCTGAAAAGCGGTGCTCCCTTCCAGAAACAGGCCCTGAAAAGGATTATTGTGGATGCCGGGCATGGCGGAACCGATGTGGGTGCCCGTGGCCGTTATTCCACCGAGAGCCAGATTTCCCTGGCCGTGGCCCTCAAACTGGAGAAAATGCTCCAGGAAGCCCTGCCCGATGTGGAGATCGTGATGACCCGCAAAACCGATGTATTCCATTCGGTGGTTCAGAAAGCGGATATCGCCAACCAGGCCAAGGGCGACCTGTTCGTATGCATACACGTGAATTCTGCCGCTTCCCAAAAACACCGGGAATTTGTGGGTTATAAAACCGTAACCAGCAAACGCAAGGGCAAGACCGTTACCCGCAAAGTGAAGGAATACCGTACCTGGACCACCCCCAGTGCCGCCATGGGTACTGAAACCTTTATTTATGGGGTTGACAAAACCGATGAGCGCAAAGCGGTGGCCAATGAGGGCCTGGATGAATACCTGGATAGTGTATCCATTCAAATCCTGAAAGCCCGCAGCCAGGCCGATGCCAACGATCCCACTAAAAAAATGCTGGCCAATATCCTCACCCAGCAATATTTCCAGCGCAGTGCCAAACTGGCCATGACCATTGAGGAAGAGTTCCAGAAAGTAGGTCGCATCAGCCGCCAGGCCCAGCAGCGTAAAAAAGGCATCTGGGTATTACAGGCTGTGAATATGCCCGCCGTGCTGGTGGAAACCGGTTTCATCTCCAACCCCGATGAGGAAGATTACCTCAACAGTGAAAAGGGACAGATTGAAATCTGTGAAGTGATTACCCGGTCGATCCAGCAATACAAAAACTCATTGGAAAACCAGCTGAATGTTGGCAATGGCGGTAATTCGCCCCGTAAATAGTCCATTTTAACAGCTTCCCCGCATAACACAGTTCGTAAGAAAGCTTAGTTTTGTGGTATGAAGATATCGAACGAAACGAAAGTGGGTGCCCTGACGGCTGTAGGCATCACTTTCATGATTCTGGGTTTTAATTTTCTGAAAGGCAAGACCTTATTCAAGACCGGCAATTTTATTTATGCCAAATACGCCGATACCAAAGGTATTATGGTATCCAACCCGGTATTCATCAACGGGTTCCAGATCGGATCGGTATATGATATTGAGAATGCCGACCGGAACCTCTCTTCCATTGTTATCGCCATTAAACTCAAAGACAATTACAATATTCCTGTTAACTCAGTAGCCACCATCAAAGACAATCCGCTGGGTAATGCCAGTATACAGATCAGCCTGGGTGATGAAAAAAAGTATTTGAAACCGGGAGACACCGTACTCACGGCCTCTTCGGCCGGTTTGCTGGGGGATGTGATGAATAAACTGGGACCGGTAACCAACCAGATCACCGAAACGGTACAGTCGCTCGATCATGTGTTAAAGAATATCAACAGTGTATTTGATCCGGCTACCAAGAACAACCTGCAATCGGTGATTGCCAACATCAATAAAACCACGGCCAGTCTGGTGGTATCCTCGGCTTCTTTACAGGCCATGATGAACCAGCAAACGGGCACCATTACGGCTTCCATGAATAATGTGAACAGTTTTACGCGTAACCTGTCGGACAACAACGATAAGATTACCCGCATGCTGGGCAATGTGGAGAAAACCACGGAGAACCTCTCCAAGGCAGATATTGATGGTACGGTGGGTCAGTTGAAAACAGCTATTGAAACCCTGAATGGGTTACTGGCCAAAGCCTCTTCTACAGATGGGTCGCTGGGCAAATTACTCAATGATAAAGCCCTGTATGATAATCTTACCAATACCGTGAGAAGTGCCAATATACTGATGGATGACCTGCGGGTACATCCCAAACGGTATGTGAACATTTCAGTATTTGGTAAAAAAGATAAATCAGGTCCGCTGATGGCCCCCCTCCCTATTGATTCCACGAATCTGAAGAAATAATGGGCAGGTTTCTACTCATGCTGTTATGTATGCTTACCCTGTCGGTTACCCTAACCGCACAGAGTAATCCCAGTGGTATTGGTGATACCCTGATTATTCTGAAAGCAGACCGGTATAATCTGCAGAAGATCGATTCCACCAATCAGTTTGTATCCTTATCCGGAAAGGTATTGGTGCAGCAACGCAAGACTTTCTTTTATGCAGACAGCGCCGTATTGAACCCGGTGCTGAATACCATGGAAGCATTCGGCAATATTCATATCAACGATGCCGACAGTGTACACACCTACGCCCAGTACCTCAAATACCTGGGCAAGGAGAAAAAAGCATTCCTGAATAAAAAAGTCAAACTCACCGATGGCAAGAGCACCCTCACCACCGATGAGCTCCAATACGATGTAACGGTAAAAATCGGTACTTACCTGAAAGGTGGTAAAGTGGTGAATGAGAAAACAACCCTTACCAGTACCGAAGGTTATTACTATGGCGATACCCGTGATATTTATTTCAAAAGGAAAGTGGTACTGATCAATCCTGAATACCGTATCAATACCGATACCCTGCAATACAATACCGATACCGAGATTGCCACTTTTACCAGTCCAACTACCATCCGCAACGACAAAAAACTGGTGATTAAAACAAAAGACGGTTTTTATGACCTGAAGCGGAAAAAAGCCATCCTCTACCAGCGCTCGGTGATTGATGACAGCACCTATACCATGATTGCTGATGAAATGGCCATGGATAGTACCAGCGGACTGGGTGAGTTCCGGGGAAATGCCGTGTACCGCAGTAAGGATTCTACCCAGGGTTTTGACCTGATTGCCAACAATATCAAGACCAACAGCAAAAACAATTCCATGCTGGCCACCCAGCAGCCCATGTTACTGATCAAGCAGAACAGGGATTCTATATTCGTGGCAGCAGACACGCTCTACTCCGCCCGATTATCGGATCTGATGAAGAGCAGGAAAGTACCGTCCATCCGCGACAGTGTGCTCATCAAAGCACCGGTTGATACCAGTAAAGAAGACAGTACCGATAAATTCTTTGAAGCGTATTACCATGTACGCATCTATTCCGATTCGTTGCAGGCAGTAGGTGATAGTTTGTTTTATTCCCTGAAAGATTCCATCTTCCGTTTATACAAGGAACCTGTGGTCTGGGCCCAGGAAAACCAGGTGAGTGGCGACACGATTTACCTGTATGTGAAGGATAAGAAACCAGAGAAACTGTTTGTGATTGATAATGCCATGGCATTGAGTAAGGTCGACAGCAGCAGGTATTTCAACCAGGTAAAGGGCAACAGCATACAGGCCCTGTTCGACAGTACGGGTCAGATACATTTTCTGCGCGCCAAGGGGAATTCGGAGAATGTGTACTATGGGCTTGATGACAATAAAAAATTCATCGGGGTGAACAAGAACAGCTCCGATGTGGTAGAAATACAATTCAACGACGGGAAGCCTAAAAAAGTCGTCTTTATCAATAATGTAGACGGCACCATGTACCCCATGCGGCAGGTGGACCATGAAGATTTAAAGCTGCGCAATTTCCGTTGGTTAGACAACAGAAGACCCAAGAGTCAATACGATATCCTGAGCGGGAATAAATAGTACTGTTTTTTGTTTCGTAAATTGTCCGTATGATTTTAGCAGAATTTGTACACCGTAAACTCCTGCATCCGCTCAGGCAGTTCATGCACGACAGTCGTGCTATCGGCATCACTTTGCTGGCCTGTACCTTTTTATCGTTAATACTGGCCAACTGGCCGGGTGTGGGTGACTGGTACAGAAATCTCTGGCATTATTCATTGGATGGCAGTGTGGAGCATCATGCGCATCTGGGCTTTTTATCACTGCCCAATTCGCCCTTACTGGTCATCAATGATGCGTTGATGGCGGTATTCTTTTTTCTTGCCGGTATGGAAATCAAGCGGGAACTGGTTTGTGGAGAACTGGCTTCTATCAAAAAATCCATTTTACCCGTTATGGGTGCCATTGGCGGTATGCTGGCACCGGCTTTATTGTATGCTTTATTCAATAAGGGAACAGCTTTCATCAATGGCTGGGCCGTACCTACTGCTACGGATATTGCTTTTACCCTGGGTATTGCATCTTTGTTGGGCAAACGTGTTCCGGTAGCCCTGAAAATATTCCTCACTGCCCTGGCCATCATCGACGACCTGGGTGCGATTGTGGTGATTGCGCTGTTTTACGGGGGCGCTATTCAGGCAGGCTATCTATTACTCTGTCTGGCTACCGTGGTATTACTCTGGTTCCTGAACCAACGGAAAGTAGCATTTGGTATCTGGCATTGGCTGTTGGGGCTGGTACTCTGGTATGCCATGTTTAATTCCGGTATACATGCTACGGTGGCGGGTGTAATTTTTGCGTTCCTGGTTCCTGTAAAACAGCTCGAATCATTGGAACTGCGTTTCCACACACCGGTATATTTCATCATCATGCCCATTTTTGCGCTGTCCAATACTGCCATTGCATTTCCGGAGAACAGTCTCACTGCCCTGAACAGTTCCCTCAGCTGGGGGATTCTGGCCGGACTATGCCTGGGTAAACCCCTGGGTATTTGTGCAGCGGCTTATTTACTGGTATCCCGCAAACTGGCTGATTTGCCTTCGGGCACCAACTGGAAACAGCTGATGGGTGGTGCTATGCTGGCGGGTATTGGTTTCACCATGAGTATTTTTATTTCTACCCTGGCATTTAATCAAGTAGCAGACCAGGATATTGCCAAGATTTCCGTACTGCTGGCCTCCCTCCTGGCCATGGCCGGCGGATATATATGGCTGAAGTGGGTGGGAAAGTGAGCAGTGAGCAGTGAGTAGTGAGTAGTGAGTAGTGAGTAGTGAGTAGTGTAAACAACATTGGGTGATTTATTATTGCAAACAATGATAAATCACCCAATTCTATTCAATCAAAAAATCAAAGATCAAAAGATCAAAAAATCAAAGATCTGAGATCTGACATCTGACATCTGAGATCTAACTATTCTCCTCCTTCTCCATCATCAGGTAAGCTTTGATAAAGCCATCAATTTCACCGTCCATAACCGGTCCTACGTTACCCACTTCATAGTCGGTCCGGTGGTCTTTGATCATTTTATAGGGATGGAATACATAGCTTCTGATCTGACTGCCCCACTCGATTTTCTTCTTGTTGGCATTGGTGGCATTCATGGCTTCCTGTCGTTTGCGTAGTTCTTCTTCATACAAACGGCTTTTAAGCATTTTGAGGGCCAGTTCGCGGTTTTCGCCCTGTGTACGGGCTTGCTGACATTCCACGATAAAGCCACTGGGTATGTGTTTGAGTCGGACAGCTGTTTCCACTTTGTTTACGTTCTGACCGCCGCTACCACCACTGCGGTAGAATGCCCATTCCAGGTCGCCTGGATTCACATTGATTTCAATGCTGTCATCGATCAGGGGGTATACAAATACGGAGGCGAAGGAAGTATGCCTGCGTGCATTACTGTCGAATGGGGATATCCTTACCAGCCGGTGTACGCCGCTTTCGGCTTTGAGGAATCCGTAGGCAAAATCGCCATCGAATTGCAGGGTGGCGCTTTTGATACCGGCGCCATCTCCTTCCTGGAGATCGATTTCTGTTACTTTCCAGCCCTGTTTATCGCCGTACATGCGATACATACGCAGCAATATCTCAGCCCAATCCTGGCTTTCGGTACCACCGGCACCGGGATTGATCTGCAGGATGGCGGGTAATTCGTCTTCCGGTTTATTGAGTGTGCTTTTGAATTCAGCCTCTTCAATTTTCTCCAGTGCAGCAGTATAGGCCATACGGGTTTCTTCTTCCGTAGCATCCCCTGCTTTCCAGAAATCGAATAGAACGGCAAAATCCTCTACGGCCGACTCTACCTGTTTATACAGTTTGAGCCAGTACTCATTTACTTTGATTTCTTTCATGATGGCCGTGGCCCGGGTATTATCATCCCAGAAGCCCGGCGAGAGTGAGAGTTGTCTGTCGGTATCTACTTTATAATTGCGGTTCTCGACGTCAAAGAAACCTCCTCAGGACAAGTACACGGTCCCTTATAGCTTTTAATTGCTCTTGTGTCATAGCATCAAACTGATTAAATAATAAACCAACGCCTCATAAGCCGGATTCTGTTCCAATACCATCATTTATCTGGCCCCGTCATTACTGCCGGGATCTAGCTGCCTACCCTGGAACCTTCCCGATCGGAACCGGGATCATGCGGGCCGCATTCAAAGATTCCTATACATGGCATTACAGTACCCAAGGTTTACCCGCCTGCCCTGTTACCAGTACAAGCCGTGAGCTCTTACCTCACATTTTCACCTTTGCTCCGCCGAAACGAAGTAGTTATTTTCTGTGGCACTATCTCTCCCCCGAATGGGGTGCCGGTCGTTAACCGGTGGGTTGCCCTGCACTGTCCGGACTTTCCTCCCCCCGTTTCCGGGAAGCGATGGTTCGGGCGCTGGAAATACAAAGATACAAGTCAGATGTCAGATCTATGATTTTTTGATTTCGAACGTAGCGAAGTGAGAAATCTTTCAATTTAGGTTGGAGGTTCTCTGCAACCATCTAATTCTTGTAACTAGAAGCTGGCAGCTCAAGGCTCACAGCCTACAAATACTCACTTTCAACACAGAGATACATTCAATTCCTTTTCCCCTTTCACCTTTGCTTTTTCACCCTTCAGTATTGAAACAAGATCTCCGTAGCCCCATAGCCAAAGCGGGGATCGTATTGGTTGATGAAGCGTTTGACTTCACGGCGGGTTTTGAGGAGATCGTGGATTTCATCGCGGAGTTTGCCTGTGCCTACGCCATGGATGATGATCAGGGATGGCTGACGATGCGCTACGGCCAGGTCATACCATTTCTCAAACTCCTGTAACTGTATACCCAGTATCTCCCCATTGCTGAGTTTCTCCCAGCTATGGTGCAGCTTTTCTATGTGCAGGTCTACGACCGAACGGGCTGGCTCCAGGTGCTGACGTACTTTCGACACATCATATATTCTAAAGCCCCGGGCCGCCAGGCTTCCCAGCTCCAGCTTTTCCGGTTCTTCTGCCTTATCGGGATAGGTATCGAACAACTGGTAGGAAATCGTTGGTTCATTGTTTTCCTTCATGGCTTCTATCCGCTGAAACAACTGCCTGGGTTTGATCTTTAACTGTGTTTCATAATGCGGGGCTTTTTGCTTCTGGGGTTCCAGCAGGGAGAAATCAACGCCGAAAGAAGGTCCGTCGTTCACGGCTTCAAAAGGAATATCGTGCAGGTAAAAATCGTGGAAAGGCAATACCTCATTCACCAGCTCAAAATCGGGCTCCCCCTGAAAATACTGGGTATAGGTAAAGCGATAACCCTGCGCTGTTTTATTCACCAGGTGAATTTTAAGCTGATCTACCACTTCATCATTAAAATCATCCAGTCCGAATTTGGGTACAATCACCAGCCAAACCCCATCGGCCACCCGCATCTGGTTGGGTTTGGGTTTTTCTTTGGGTACCTGATCGATATACTGTTTGGCCGGAGCTTTTTTCTCGGGTACCAGTTTTTTCTCTGTAAACCTTTTGAAATAGGGGAAATCAATCTGATCCATATAGGCCGGGAACTTGACACCACGGACTTCTATCATGACCATTTTATCATTCAGCAGCTCTATTACTTTGCCTTCTTCATTACTGTGCAGGACAATAATTTCGTCACCAACCTGGTACTTCATAACACACTTGTTTCAACCGCAAAGGTACAAAGCCCGGTCAAGATTATTGGTTTTCAGACAAGCGGCTTTTCTTGCGTCCGTAGAAGCAATAGATGGTCAGTCCCACTCCCATCCAGGCAAAGAACCATAACCAGCTGATGGCGGGGATTTCGATCATAAGGTACAGGCAGCACAAAGCCCCCACAACGGGAATCAGTGAATGGTTGCGCAGGAAACTGAAGACCGCTGTTACCAGCGCGATGGCAATGAATACCAGGAACAAAACTTCCTGGAATCCTTCGTGTCCCATATTCCGGAATGCGTCACTGATGCGGGTACGGGTGAGTACCACAAAGGCGATGACAATAGCCGGAATGAGCCATTTGCCATTGATATAGGGCAATCGGAAACGGCCGCCACCTTTTTCGCGGGGAATGCGGGGCAGTACGAGCACACCAAAACATACCAGTACAAACGCAAAGAGGGTACCGATACTGGTGAGGTCTGTCATGGTACTACTGGATACAAACAAAGACAAGACACCTACTACACCACCGGTAATCAGCGTGGAAAAAGAGGGGGTCTTGAATTTAGGGTGTACGGTAGCAAATTTTTTGGGTAACAGTCCGTCGCGGCTCATCGCCATCCAGATACGGGGTTGGCCGAGCTGGAATACCAGCAATACGCTTGTTGTGGCCACCACGGCGCTGATGGAAATGATGTACCCGATCTTCTTCATGTGTAATTTATCGAATACATATGCCAGGGGATCATCTACTTTCAGTTCGCTGAAGTGCACCATACCGGTAAGCACCAGTGCAATGAGGATATACAATACCGTACAGATGATTAATGAATAGATCATACCACGTGGCAGATCGCGCTGTGGGTTCTTACATTCTTCCGCAGTGGTTGAAATGGCATCGAAGCCTATATAGGCATAGAATACTGCCGATACCCCGGCCAGTACCCCGCCAAAGCCATTGGGCAGGAAGGGATCCCAGTTACTGGTGTCTACATAAAAAAATCCGAGTACAATGATGAAGATGATCACCGCTATTTTAAAGATCACCATAAAATTGGTGCTCTTCTTGCTTTCTTTGATTCCTACATAAGCCAGCCAGGTAATGAGCGCCACGATGATGAATGCGGGAATATTGAGGATCAGTTTCCAGCCGCCGATGACGGGTGCATTCGTAATGGCATCGAAGCCCATGCGGGCATGTCGACTTAAAGATTCCAGTGGCTGACCGGCAGCCATGGCTTTTACGGCTTCTTCGTATCCCAACTGGGCATTGGAGGTATTGGTTGCCAGCCATCCGGGCAGGTAAATGTGAAATCCTTCGAGCAGGTTATTGAAATATCCGCTCCAGCTGATGGCCACCACAATATTACCGATGGCATATTCCAGGATCAGTGCCCAGCCGATGATCCAGGCCACCAGTTCCCCGAAAGACACATAGGCATAGGTATAAGCACTGCCGGCAATGGGCACGCGGCTGGCGAATTCGGCATAACAGAGGGCGCTGAAACCGCAGGTAATGGCCGTGATGATGAACAGCAATGCAATACCGGGTCCGCCATTATAGGCGGCTGTGCCAATGGTGGAAAAGATACCGGCACCAATCACGGCAGCAATACCCATAAAAGTCAGGTCGCGTACGCCCAGCACTTTATCTAATCCTTTGCCGGCATGGCCATCGGATAATCCCGACTGGCTTTCCGCCATAATTTTATCGATCGACTTTCTACGGAACAATGATTGCGACATGTGGTTGGTTTTGGTTTGGCCAGCCATGCCCTCCCGGGTCAGCTGTAAGATGTCCTAAGATAACTTCTTTCTGATTTCAATACGCTCTTTGGATGAGAAATTCGGCCAATTCACGCAGGGGTTCTTTGCGTACTTCCCTTACGGCGATGGCATCGAGGTGACCCAGTGCGGTCTGGAGGTATTTATCTTTCAGGTCACGGGCCCAGGCGTCTATATTGCAGGCTTTGAAGATGGCCAGTACCTGTTCTACTTTATCGGCGGGATTATCCTGCATGAGACGGAGCAGGGTTTCTTTTTGTGCCGGTGTGGCTACTTCCAGTGCATGCAGGAGCAGGAATGTTTTTTTGTTCTGCCGGATATCGCCCCCGACGGCTTTACCAAATTTTTCAGGATCACCAAAAGCATCCAGGTAATCGTCCTGTACCTGGAAAGCGATCCCCAGGTTCTTTCCGAATGCATAGAGGTGCCTGCAATTGCCATCACTGGCACCACCGAGTATGGCACCCATTTCGAGGCTGGCCGCCAGTAATACAGAGGTCTTGAGGCTGATCATGTGTATATAATGATCCAGGGATACATTATCCTGCTGTTCGAAGTCGATATCCAGCTGCTGTCCCTCACATACTTCGCGGGCGGTGGTATTAAACAGGGTGAGAATGCGGTGCAGGTATTGCGGCTGTATTTTGCTGAGGTATTCATAGGCACGGATCATCATCACGTCTCCGCTTAATAAAGCGGTATTCAAGCCGTATTTTACATGTACGGTTTCCATACCCCTACGCAGGGTGGCTTCGTCCATGATATCGTCGTGAATAAGGGTAAAATTGTGGAACAGCTCCACAGCAGTAGCCACTTCCCAGCTATCCGGATGCACTTCATCAAACAATTCATTCCCCATGAGGCACATCACCGGCCGGATGCGTTTACCACCCCAGGAAAGGAAATAATCGCCCGGAGCATACAGGTTAACCGGTGATTCCGGAAAATGTTTGCGGGAGAAATGCTCCCCGAAAGCTGTTACAAAATCTTTAAAACTGTGCATGGATACAAACCTACTGATAAAGGAAATGCAACCTTAACGATTCTTTGCATTTCATTCGATTAATTTTTGGCACGATTTTCTCATACCCACATTTGAAATCTTAAAAACACTGTTATGAAAAGAATTGTTTTATCCGTTTTGGTGATTTGTGCAGCTTTTTTTGCACAGGCACAGAGTACCGGCAGTAGTTACAAAACAGCATTGGGTGTAAAAGTATATCCCGGCGCTATCAGCGTAAAACATTTTACCAAGAGTAATGTAGCCCTGGAAGGTCTCGGTTATATTTCTTCCGATGGTTTCCGCCTGACAGGTCTCTATGAATTACATGGCGATATCAGTGGGGCTGAGGGACTGAAATGGTACCTGGGTGGCGGCGCACACATTGGGGTTTGGAGTGATAGCTGGCGAAACCGCTACCCCACCCGCAATGATGGACTGGCAATTGGTGTAGATGGTGTACTGGGTCTGGATTACAAGATCAAGGGTGCACCGTTGAACCTGAGCTTTGACTGGCAGCCCTCTTTTAATTTTATTGGTTACAACTACTTTGAAGGTGGTTGGGGTGGTATTGGTATCAGATACACTTTTTAGATCTGCGATCTCAGATGTATGATATTTGATCTTTGAATTTTTGATCTTTGATTTTTTGATTTAAATAATTCAAAAAATCAAAGATCGAAAAATCAAAGATTTACTGCGGTTTGAAAAGGCTGTCTACAAACTCATGTTTGTCGAAGATGATCAGGTCATCTATTTTTTCGCCTACTCCGATATACTTAACAGGTATTTTGAATTGATTGGCAATCGCCAATACCACGCCGCCTTTAGCCGTTCCATCGAGTTTGGTTACGGTAAGGGCGGATACTTCTGTGGTGGCTGTAAACTGCCGGGCCTGCTCCAATGCATTTTGTCCGGTTGAACCATCCAGCACCAGCATCACTTCATGGGGGGCATCGGGTACTACTTTCTGGATCACCCGTTTGATTTTCCCCAGTTCATCCATCAGGTGGAGTTTATTGTGAAGGCGGCCGGCGGTATCAATGATTACCACATCGGCATTCCGGGATACGGCGCTTTTTACTGTATCAAATGCCACGGCACTGGGATCGGAGCCCATGG
>JAACZQ010000094.1 GCA_009996675.1 Chitinophagaceae bacterium | reverse complement strand
TAGGAAGAGGGGGTTATAATCATACTAATCAAACAATCAAACAAATCAAAGTCCAGACAATGATTAAGCAAGAATATCCAGAAAGCGAGCTTACCGGTAAAATTATTGGTTGTGCTATGGAAGTGCACCGCACCCTGGGAAATGGCTTTCAGGAAGTCATTTATCAGCGGGCATTAGCTATTGAATTTACCAAACACCGGATAGCCTTCAGCCGAGAGCATGAAATAGACATTTTCTATAAAGAACATTGCGTTGGACGAAGGCGTGTTGATTTCTTTGTAGAGGGAAAAATTATGGTTGAATTAAAAGCAGTAATCCAGATGGAAGATGTACACCTGGCACAAGCTATTAATTATTTGGAAGCCTATGGTTTACCCATTGGCTTGTTAATCAACTTTGGAAATAGAAGTTTACAGTTTAAACGGGTTATGAAGCCAGGGACTAAATTATAGTGTGTCAGTACTATGATTACTATGATTACTATGATTATATGATTACTATGATTAAATGATTACTATGATTATATGATTACTATGATTATAGGAATACTATGATTATAGTTTACGGAGGATAGAAGATAGAAGATAGGTTATTCAATCATAGTTGTCAATCAATCAAACCAATCATAGTCCGGATGATTGAAGTAATAGGCGCGTATAACTCTCCACCCACTCACCAACCGGCGGGCAGGACAGGTATTCTGATAGCATCAGTTATTGTTGGATCAGGCTCGACCCTTCCACTCGAAGTAGGAAATCACAACAATAACGGTCAGAATGAGTACCACAAGGGCTACATTGCGTGCATTTTCACTGATGTGAAAATGAGTTTTGGTGTTTGACATAGTTGGCAAGCTTGGTACAGAAAAAGGGTTCGTTTTTCATAGGATTTGTAACGCCTTTTCCGGGGGGATAGTACCTGTCAGCAGCAAAGCCTGGGCTGTTCTGTAATCTTTGTTTGTAAGATATCACTTATTTCCCGAATTTACAAGCCCAATTTCAATGCAATTCGCTATTGTTGATATAGAAACTACCGGTGGTTTTCCGGCCCAGCACGGAATGACCGAAATCGCTATTGTACTGCATAACGGTACTTCGGTCGAGGGAGTCTATGAAACCCTCATCAACCCCCATCAGCCCATACCGCCCTTTATTGCCAATATGACCGGTATCAGCGATGCCATGGTGAGCCAGGCCCCTTCTTTCGAAACCGTAGCTCCCTATATCTTCAACCTGCTGCAGGACCGCATTTTTGTGGCGCATAATGTGAACTTTGACTATTCTTTTGTCAAGTACCATTTACAACAGGCTGGTTTTCAGCTGCAAGTCCCTAAGTTGTGTACCATCCGCCTCAGCCGTAAAGTATTCCCGGGTTTTCGGAAATATGGGTTGGGGAGTCTCTGCCGGGAACTGAATATCCCCATTTCCAACCGGCACCGGGCCGGCGGCGATGCCCGTGCCACCGCACATATCCTGGACCTGGTACTGCAGAACAATGGTCAACGGCTCATCCAGGAATTGCTTAAAAGAGATAACCATAGCCAGACCCTGCCCGCCCACCTGCCCGAAGTGCAGGTATCCCAACTACCGCAAAAACCGGGGGTTTATTATTTCCACGACCAGAAGGATAAAGTACTCTATGTGGGTAAGGCCAAAAACCTGAAAAAAAGGGTACTGAGTCATTTCAGCGGGCTGGACAGTGGCAAAAAGCGTCAGGATTTCCTGCGTACCATACACCGGGTGAGTTATACGGAATGTCCTACCGAATTCATCGCTTCCCTGTTGGAAAGTGTGGAAATCAAAAGACTCTGGCCCCAGCACAATAAAAGCCAGAAGCGCTTTGAACAGTTATGGGGCATTTATCATTTCGAAGACAGTCGCGGTTACCATCGCCTGGCCATCGATAAAAAAAGAAAATATTTACAGCCACTCGCTGCTTTCGGTTTACTCGCCGATGCCCATCGCATGCTGTGGAAACTGGTGAAACAGTTTGAGCTGAATGCTTCCCTCTGTTTCCTCGACCAAACTCCGCCGGATGTATTACCCGATGCAGCCCATTACAACCAACGGGTAGCCGATGCGCTGGACTGGTTACAAAGCCAGAAAGCCACTTTTGTGATCCGTGACAAGGGAACGCTGATCCTGGTGGAAGAAGGCGTGTTTTATGGCATGGGAACGGTGGATGCCGACCTGGCCCTGCATGAAATAGCCCAGCTCAAACCACATTTAACAGCCTACCCGGAGAATGAAGTGATCCGCTCCATGATCCGCAATTATGCCGACCGGTATCCGCATAAAGTAACCCATATTGTCAATAATTAGCTGCTTGTTGCGCTATAGGCGGGATCTGCCGATAATTTATCCAGACCAGCTTCACACATATCCTTCTTTCCCTACATTCGCACCCCATTATTTAGTTGATAGATAAAAACCGAAAGAATGTCATTTGCGCCCTTGATTGCTGCGAAGCTGAACGTAAGAGTAGTACAGGTTGAAGCCGTATTGGCTTTGTTTGAGGAAAATGCCACCATCCCCTTCATTGCCCGTTACCGGAAAGATAAAACGGGTGGTCTGGATGAAGTGCAGATCCAGCAGATACAGGATGAAGCCAAACAACTCAAAGAATTCACCGAAAGAAAAACATTCATTGAGAAAGCGATTACCGAGCAGGGTAAAATGACAGATGCTATTCAGGCTAAACTGGATAAAGCCCTCACCATTGCCGAGCTGGAAGATATTTACCTGCCCTATAAACCCAAACGTAAGACCAAGGCACAGACGGCAAGGGAAAACGGACTCGAGCCACTTGCCCAGGCCATGCTGGCCAACCAGCAGGACGATGTACCGGCACTGGCTGCTACTTTTATCAATGACAAAGTACTCACCGCCGAAGATGCTTTACAGGGCGCAAGGGATATTGTGGCCGAAACAGTGAACGAAGATGCACAGGTGCGTGCGCGTTTGCGTAAACTCTTTGAAGACACTGCCACCATGCAGAGCAAAGTATTGGCCGATAAAGAAACCGAAGGGGTGAAGTACAAGGACTATTTCGATTTCTCCGAGCCCATCCATAAAATTCCTTCACACCGTATCCTGGCAATCCTCCGTGGGTTCCTGGAAGGCGTATTGCGTATGTCTATTGCACCCCTGGAAGAAGATGCACTGGTATTGCTGGAGAAAGACTATATCAGCGGGCTGGGTGCCTGGAATGAGCACCTCAAAAAAGCCATCCGCGATGCGTATCGCCGTTTATTGCAACCCAGCCTCGAATCGGAATTCCGTTCAGCCCTCAAACAGAAAGCCGATGAGGAAGCCATCCATGTTTTTGCAGAGAACCTTCGTCAGCTGTTATTGAGTGCACCCCTGGGCTCCAAACGTATACTGGCCATTGACCCCGGTTACCGTACCGGTTGTAAAGTGGTTTGCCTGGACGAAAAAGGCGAACTCAAAGCCACGGACCTGATTTTTGTACACGAGAAGAACCGCATGCATGAGGCAGAGCAGATTGTGCGTCACCTCATACAGAAACACCATATCCAGGCCATTGCCATTGGCGATGGTACCGCCGGTCGCGAAACAGAACAGTTCATCAAACAATTACAGTTGGGATTACCCATATTCCTGGTGAACGAAGATGGGGCTTCCGTTTATTCCGCTTCCGAAACAGCCCGCGAAGAATTCCCCGATCAGGATGTTACGGTACGTGGCTCGGTGAGCATCGGCCGCCGGTTGATGGACCCCCTGGCCGAACTGGTAAAGATCGACCCCAAGAGTATTGGCGTAGGGCAATACCAGCATGACGTGAACCAGTTCCGTTTGAAAGAGAAACTGGATCAGACCGTGGTGAGCTGTGTAAACGCCGTAGGGGTGAACCTGAACACCGCCAGTAAACATTTGCTGTCCTATGTGAGTGGTATTGGTGGCTCACTGGCCGATAATATTGTCCGCTACCGCCAGGAGATCGGTCGCTTTTCCAACCGCAACCAGTTGCTGAAAGTGCCCCGACTGGGTGGTAAGGCTTTTGAGCAATGTGCAGGCTTTCTGCGCATCAAAGAAGGCGATAACCCCCTTGATGCCAGTGCCGTTCACCCCGAAGCCTATGCCGTGGTGGAACAGATGGCGGGTGACCTGGGCGTGGAAGTAGCCGCGTTGGTGGGTAATGAAACCCTCATCAAAAACATCGATACCCGCAAATATGTGTCGGAAACCATGGGAGAGCTTTCGCTCAAAGATATCCTCAACGAATTGCGCAAACCCGGTCTCGATCCCCGCAGCGAAATAGAACAGTTTGAATTTGCAGCCATCTATAAAATAGAAGATGTACAGGTGGGTATGGTGGTACCCGGTATGGTAACCAACCTCACCCGTTTTGGTGCTTTTATTGATATCGGGGTGAAGCAAGACGGATTGGTACATGTGAGCGAAATAGCCCATCAGTATATCACCGATCCCGGTGAAGTACTGAAACTCGGACAGAAAGTGCAGGTGAAAGTGCTGGAAGTGGATATACCGCGGAAACGCATAGCCCTATCCATCAAACAAACCGAAACAGCCCCCGCACGCAAAGCAGGGGGAGGACCAAGACCCCAGCAGGCTGCAGTAAAAAAAGAACAGGATCTCACGGGGATGAGTGTGCAGGATGCCCTCAGTGCGTTGAAGAAAAAATTTGGCAAATAAGACGGAATAAATGTTGATAAACGGTTCCTGCAAAAGCAGGGATTGGTTTAACTTGGGGGAACAATTTCAACTCATGAAACAACTGTTCTGCCTGTTTACCCTATGCTGCCTGTTTTCTATTGCCCGTGCACAGGAAAAAGTAAATCCCATTATCAAAGATTTTGGTTCGGTGTACCCGGTACCGGATGCCGTGGAAAAGCCCGATCCCAAAATGAAATACAAAATACTGGTGGATCTGGCCATGGGTAGTGCCCGGCCCGATACCATCAACCTGGGCATAGAAGCTGCCTGTACCCTCATCAACCTGCATGCCGTAGGCGGGGTGCCCAAAGAGAATATTGAAATGGTGATGGCCGTACACAATGCCGCCGGCGTAACCATCCTGAATAATGAAGCTTACCAGCAACGCTATAAAATGGATAACCCCAATCTCCCCATGATCGATGCCCTGCTGAAAGCAGGGGTGAAGATTGTGGTATGCGGACAAACCCTGCGCAAAAGAAATATTGATGCCAAGACCCTGGCACCCGGTATCGGCGTTGCCACTTCTGCGCTGACAACTATTACCACATACCAGTTAAAGGGATATGCAGTGATTAAGTGGTAGGACACCCACTTTCAAGGAAGCAACGGGAGTGAGGGTGAGTAGTGAGTAGTGAGTAGTCAGTAGTGAGTATTAGTTTTAACTTCCAACCTCCAACTTCCAAACTCCAACTTCATCCCCCAACCAAAAACTACAAACCAAAAACCAAAAACCAACGCAATGAGAAAGCTTCTGTACCCGGCGCTGCTGGCACCTGCCGCGCTGCTGACTTTCCTCACCATGCCATCGGATGAAAACGGGTATTCCTTGCTGGGGAACCTGAATAAAGCCGATTCGGTGAAAAAAGATTCTCCTGTTTATACAACCTATAAAGACCTGCCACTGAAAGCCGGCCGGGAAATCCAGTTTAATACCAAAGAAGGTACCTGGATGAGTGTAGACGTGAGCCCCGATGGTAAAACCATTGCCTTTGACCTCATGGGCGATATCTATACCATGCCCATCACCGGTGGTAAAGCCACACAGGTGACCAAGGGCCTTGCCTATGAAACCCATCCGCGGTACAGTCCGGATGGTAAGAAACTGCTGTTTACCAGTGACCGCAGTGGTGCAGACAATATCTGGATCATTGACTCGGAAAAACAGGATACCATTCAACTGACCAAAACCCGTGTGGATGATTATGTCAGTGCGGTATGGACACCCGATGGCAATTATGTGATTGCCAGCCGCGGCCGCCGTTTACCCCGTCTCTGGATGTTTCATGCCGATGGTGGTGGTGGTATTCAATTGAACGATGCCCCCAGTTCCCTCAAAACCATTGATCCCTTTATCAGTCCGGATGGCAAAAATATTTACTACAGCCAGCGTAATGGCTCCTGGAACTACAATGCCTTACTCCCGCAATATGAGATAGGTGTATATGACCGGGAAAAGGGTCAGTCCACCACGGTTACTTCCCGCTATGGTTCCGCATTCACACCTACCCTGAGTAAGGATGGGCAATGGATGGTATACGGCAGCCGTTGGGAAGATAAAACCGGCCTGGTATTACGCAACCTGAAAACAGGGGATGAAAAATGGCTGGCTTATCCCGTTCAGCGCGATGACCAGGAAAGTATTGCCCCGCAGGGTGTACTGCCCGGTATGGCTTTTACACCCGATAGCCGCTACCTGATTGCCAGCTATGGCGGTCGCATCTGGAAGCTGTCTGTTAGCGGAGAAGCCCCGCAGGAAATAGCTTTTGATGCCGATATTAAACTGGAACTCGGACCCCGTTTGTATTTTAATTACGATATCAAAGACACCGCATACGCACTCTCCAGCCAGATCCGTGATGCCGTACCCAGTCCGGATGGCAGCAAACTGGCTTTCACTTCCCTCAACCGTTTGTATGTAATGGATTACCCCGATGGTAAGCCAGTACGTGTAACAAGCAATGCTTTCACCGAAGCCATGCCTGCCTGGAGTCCGGATGGCAAGGCCCTGGTATTTGTTACCTGGGATGAGAAAGATGGCGGTAACCTGTATAAGGCTGTGCTGAACAACGGTAACAATGCCGTTACCAAACTCACCAGTGAATCGGGTTTTTATATGCAGCCAGCCTGGAGCTTTAATAACCGCATCGCTTTCTTCCGCGGGCCCAAACGTTTGTTCAAGGATGCGGAAGATCCTTTCTACAGTGGTGATGAAGCGGAGATCGTATGGATGAGTCCCGATGGCGGCAAGATCAATTTTATTGATATGGCCCGTAACCGTGGTAACCTGCATTTCACCAAAGATGTGGATCGTATTTTCCTCAATGGCGGTGGTGGTGCTTTATTGTCCATCCGCTGGGATGGTACCGATCCCAAAGTACATGCAAGGGTTACCGGTATCACCACATTTGGTTCCGTAGCCGATGCCGATAAACATGAGCATGGTACGGGTAAGGATTATGTGATGGGGAAACACATGGTAGTGGCCGATCCGTTGAATAATTGTATGTTACCCGAGTCATCCGACAGCCGTGAACCGCAGGTGATGCCTTCAGCAGCGGGTATTATTCTCATGGCACCGGTGGGTAACCAGGCAGTGGCACAGGTGAATAACAATATCTATGTGATCACCATCCCCGAAACCGGTAAAACACCCAATATCTCTGTTGCCGATCCCGCATTCAGCAGTTTCCCTGCCCGTCAGTTAACCGAGATCGGTGGTGAATTCCCCGCCTGGGAAGCCGATGGCAAGAAAATTCACTGGAGCCTGGGTAATGGTCACTGGGTATTTGATAACGAAAGAGCCAAATGGGTAGAAGACTCGGTTAAGCTGGCTAAAAAAGCAGAAACCAAACGCGCAGCCGATAGTGTAAAAGCATTGACTGCCGCCGGCCCCGAAGCCAAAAAACTGGCCGATTCACTGGCGAAGAAAAGAACCGATTCGCTCACGGCACTGGCCAAGAAAGATCCGGCCTGGGCCAAACTGGACAGCACCAATAAAGCCGAACTGAAGAAAAAAGAAAAATATACGCCCGCCGAAACACAGGTGAAAGTGTATTATGAGAAAGATATACCCAATGGAACCATCCTGCTGAAAAATGCCCGGTTGATTACCATGAAGGGAGATGAGATCATTGAAAAAGGTGATGTACTCATCGTGAATAACCGCATCAAAGCCATTGGTAAGAGCGGATCGGTTGCTGCACCTGCCGGTGCCAAAGTGATCGACTGCTCCGGTAAAACCATTACACCGGGTTTTGTGGATACCCACTCGCATATGTGGCCTTTCTGGGGACTGCATAAAAACACGGTATGGATCTATGCGGCCAACCTGGCTTATGGGGTAACCACCACCCGTGACCCACAAACATCTACCACCGATGTACTCACGTATGGAGATATGGTAGACGCCGGTATGATGCCCGGCCCACGGATTTATAGCACCGGTCCCGGTGTAGGTTACTGGATGTATAACCTGCGCGACCTGGAACAGACCAAGAAAACACTGGAACAATACAGCAAGTACTACAAAACCCAGTACATCAAAATGTACCTCACCGGTACCCGTCAGGTACGTCAGTGGATCATCATGGCTGCCAAAGAGCAGAAACTCATGCCTACTACGGAAGGGGGATTGGATTTCAAACTCAACATGACCCATATGCTGGATGGTTATCCCGGTATGGAACACTCGATACCCATCTTCCCGCTGTATAAAGATGTTACCCGCTCCATTGCAGAAAGCAAGATGGCGCTTACCCCCACATTGGTGGTGGCTTATGGTGGCCCATGGGCAGAGAATTTCTATTATACTACCGAAAGCCCGCTGAAAGATCCCAAACTGAACCGCTTCACACCTTATGAGGAACTGAGCGCCAAAGCACGCAGACGTGCAGGCGGATTGGGTGGCTGGTTCACACCGGATGATCATGTATTCCCCAAACATGCACAAGGTATTCGCAGCATTGTGGAACAAAATGGTATCACCGGTATCGGTAGCCACGGTCAGTTACAGGGACTGGGTTATCATTGGGAACTCTGGAGTGTGGCCAGTGGTGGCATGAGTCCGCATAATACCCTCAAGACAGCTACGATACTGGGTGCTACGGCACTGGGACTGGACAAGGATTTAGGCAGCCTGGAAGCAGGTAAACTGGCCGATCTGGTGATCATGGATGCCAATCCCCTCACCAATATCCGCAACAGCAACAGCATCCGTTATGTCATCAAAAACGGAAGGGTATATGAAGGCAGTACATTGGATGAAATATATCCCACACCCCGTAAGCTGGATACCAGCGTATGGACCAAACAGGCGCCCGTTGTGAACACCGATGTGAAGCAATAAGCAATACCTGTATATCATTTCCAAGAGGACCGGGTAACTGGTCCTCTTTTTTTGTGGTGTACTGCTTGAGTAGTCGGTAGTGAGTAGTCAGTAGTGAGTAGTGAGTGTTTTGAGCTATGAGCCATGAGCTTCGAGCTGATAGCTACTGGCTTCTGGTAAAAGAAACCTCCAACTTCCAACATTAAATCAAGAAATCAAACATCAAATAATCAAACTTCTGACATCTGCGATCTGACATCTGACATCAAAAATCCGCATTCACCCCCGTATAGTTCCCCGGCGTAATGGCTTTGAGTTCTTTTTTAACGGCAGCGCTTACTTTGAGTTGTTTGATGAAAGCCTGCATGGATTGTTTGTTGATGCCTTGTTTGCCACGTGTTAATTCCTTGAGTGCCTCGTAGGGATTGGGATAGTTCTCACGGCGGAGAATGGTTTGAATGGCTTCTGCTACTACAGCCCAGTTATTCTCCAGGTCTTCCCGCAGTTTGGCTTCGTTGAGCAGGAGTTTACCCAGGCCTTTTTCAATGGATTTGAGGGCAATAACCGTATGCGCCACGGGTACGCCGATATTGCGTAATACCGTGGAATCGGTCAGATCACGCTGGAGACGGCTGATGGGTAATTTGGCAGCCAGGTGTTCCAGTAAAGCATTGGCCATACCCAGGTTGCCTTCTGCATTTTCAAAATCAATGGGATTGACTTTATGTGGCATGGCAGATGAACCTACTTCTCCTTTTTTGGTCTGCTGTTTGAAATAGTCCATGCTGATATAAGTCCAGATATCCCGGCAAAGATCAATCAGGATATTGTTGATGCGTTTGATATTATCGAAATGGGCAGCCAGGTGATCGTAGTGTTCAATCTGGGTGGTGAACTGCATGCGTTGCAGACCGAGGGTCTGTTCCACAAATTCATTGCCCAGTGCTACCCAGTTCTTTTTGGGGAATGCAATGTGGTGGGCGTTGAAATTACCCGTGGCACCGCCAAATTTTGCGGCATAGGGAATATGGGAAAAGAGCTCCACCTGGTGGTGCAGGCGTTCTACGAATACCATGAATTCCTTACCCAGACGGGTAGGGGATGCAGGCTGACCATGGGTGCGGGACAGCATGGGAATATCTTTCCAGGAAGCTGCCAGCTGGTATAATTTATTCTGGAGATTGATGACTGCGGGCAGGTATTCATGCTCCATACAATGCTTCCAGCTTAAAGGGATGGACGTATTGTTGATGTCCTGCGAAGTGAGACCAAAATGAATCCATTCTTTCAGTTCACTGATCCCGGCTTTATCCAGCTGTTCTTTGAGGAAATATTCCACGGCTTTCACATCGTGATTGGTTACCGCTTCAATCTGTTTGATCTGTTGGGCATCATCGATGCTGAACCCGTCGAGCATTTTGCGGAGGGCTTCGCGGGCTTTGGCAGGCAGTTTGAAGAAGCGCTTATCGGCCAGGAAAAAGAAATACTCCACTTCCACCAATACCCGGTAACGGATCAGGGCATATTCAGAAAAATAATCATCCAGGTGTTGTACCTGTTTGCGGTAACGGCCATCGATCGGTGAATTGGCGGTAAGGTTGGTGAGTTCCATCAGGAATAGGTCGTTGATAAGTGAATATTGACTTTCTTTGCATGCAAATCTATATCAATTGGACAAGAGAATAAGGGTTGGGGCGGTGAGTTATTTAAATACCAGGCCCCTGTTGTACGGAATACAGCGTTCGGGGCTGATGGATAAGATCGCATTGGTGGAGGATTTCCCGGCCAATATTGCTGCCCGTTTGCTGAATGATGAAATAGATGTGGGACTGGTTCCGGTAGCCATTATTCCCCGGATGAAAGAATGGCATATTGTTACCGATTATGGTATCGGGGCCACGGGTGAAGTGGCTTCGGTGGCTATTTTCAGTGAAGTACCCCTGGAAAAAGTAGAACGGGTGCTGCTGGATTACCAGAGCCGCACATCAGTGAACCTGGCACGTATCCTGTTGCGCGAATACTGGAAGAAAGAAGTGGTACTGGAAGACGGCGGAAAAGATTACCGCGATGAGATCAGGGGCACAACAGCCGGTGTGGTGATCGGCGACCGGGCACTGGAACAACGTAAGCAGTCGCCCTACATGTACGACCTCGCTACCGCCTGGATTGCCCATACGGGTTTGCCTTTTGTTTTTGCTGCCTGGATATCCAATAAACCACTGGGGGCAGATTTTGAAGACGCATTCAACCGGGCCAATGCCTACGGGGTGCAGCATATTGATGAAGTGGTAAAAGATATGGTATATGATGTGTATGACCTGAAAAAATACTATACCGAAAATATCAGTTATTTCCTGGATGAACAGAAGCGGAAGGGACTGAACCTGTTCCTGGAAAAACTGCGGAATGCATAAAGGAATAGTAGCCACAGATGCACAGATTAAATGAACCTGATACATGAACCGGATATCCGTCATTACCATTTGTTTCAATAACCTGGCCGATGTTCAGCGCACCTGTGCTTCGGTTGACAGTCAATTGCAACATCCGGATGAACACTGGATCATCAATGGTTCTACCACAACCGATATTGATCAATGGCTGCGTGAAACCCCACAACCCGCTTACCGCAAATGGATCAGTGAACGTGATAATGGGATTGCCGATGCATTTACCAAGGGCATTCATCAAGCGGAAGGTGAGATTACACACTTACTCAACTCGGGCGATACCTATGCTTCCAATGATGTCCTATCAACGGTTGCTGCGTTTTTCCAGGCAAACCCCACCATACAATGGATCAGCGGGAACATACAATTGATGCGTGGCGGTGTGCCCGTGGTGGTGGGTAAACCCTATGATCCGTCAAAATTATACCGGGGTATGCGCAGTGTATCCCATCCTACCTGCTTTGTCAAAAAAGCAGTGTATGGCCGTATTGGGTATTTCAGCAGTCAGTGGAAAATAGCCATGGACTATGACCTGCTTTGCAGGCTTACCCGCGAACCTTACGCTTATATTCCCAAAACCATTGCCGTATTTGATGATACCGGCATCAGCTCCACCAGTTATCTCCGCTCCCTGCAGGAAACCAAAGCCGTGTATGAATCCTATTTCGGCCCTTCGATCAAAATGACCATCTGGCAATGGCGATTAAAACTGTTGCACTATGTATTGCAAACACCGTTGGGTAAATGGTTGTTCGGGTTGAAAAGAAAAATGGGACTGGAGAACTGGTAGTTTACCGGTGACTTTGTTCAATCATGCCAATAACCTGTTCGGGTGATACCGATGCATAGGGGATATTCACCACAAACTCATATTTCCTGCGCACCAGATCCAGGTCGCCCAGTTCATTGGCCACAGCAGGCGGATAGGCGGCATGGAAATCGGCAAATACGGCGGGCGGATAGGGGGCAAACCGACCATACTGTGATCCATTAAATACCCCATACACCGGACAGGCAACCGCTGCCGCCAGGTGTACCGAACCGGTATCTACCGATAGCAGCAGTTTGGCGTTTTTCAATACGCCCAGCATTTGCGGCAGACTGGTTTGGGCCGTTAAATCCAGCACCGCGCCCGAATAAGCAGCACAGAAAGCCTGGGTATAAACCCGGTCGTTCGGGGCACCACAAACAACAGCCGTATACCCATAACGCGTATACAACCAGTTGGCCACCGCGGCAAAATGTGCTGCCGGCCAGATGCGGGAAGCACTGCGTGATCCGGGAAAAACCACGAAATAGGATTCCGGCAGGTTGGGATAGGCAGGAATCTTTTCCAGGGGCACTGCTGTACTGTTCACCAACGGGGTATGACCGGTGATGAATTCGGTAAATAAGCTGTTGCGCGTAAATTCAAACAAAGGGAATTCGGGGTGATGAAACAACTGGGTGTATAAACGCTGGTCATAACCTGCATCATATGCACGCAGACTTTCGCGGTTGGCCTGCATGCCCAGCCGCTGACGGGCACCGGCAACGGCTACAATACTATCGTCGTTTCTTTTGTCGCGCGAAAAAGTGGGGTTGATGACAATATCAAAACCTGCCTGGCGGATGGTACGCAGAAAAGAGAGCCGGTACGACATGTCTTTTTTAAACCTTGTTTTATCCAGCCAATGCGTGTGAATCTTATCGCGGGCATCGAGGGTGTCGAAGAGGGATTTCCAGCTCTGGTTGCCACAGAAATGAATTTCATGGTTGCGGAATACCGGGGCATCCATGATGGCGGTGAGGAAGGGACGCCAGAGCATATAATCGCCAATCTCATCCACCCGCACCATCAGCAGCCGGGGTTTGCCATCCCGCAAAGGCCGGGAAAGCAGGGTAGCCAGCCGCTGAATACCATCGTAAATAATGCTCTTGATCCTGTTTACTGCCATTTTTAAGAGAATAGGGTAAAGTTAAGCAGGTTCGGGCTACGCCTGTTCCGTCAGGATGTTTATTTTTACCGCCACTAAAACAAACGACATGGGCTGGCTGGGCGATTTTAAAAACAGGCTGTACACCAAACTGCGCAGAACACTATACCTCGAACCCATTGATCATAAACTGGGCAAAACCCAGAGTCTGCAGATCGATGATTATTTACAGCGTCATTTGTACCAGCACCCGCGTTATGCTGCGCCGGATAAACTCAACCGCTATGAATTCCAGGCTTTCTCCCAGTTTGGGGAAGATGGTATTATCCAGGAAATATTCCGTCGCATCGGCACCACCAACCGCTACTTTGTAGAGTTTGGTGTGGAAACCGGTGTGGAGACCAATACCACCTACCTGCTGCACCAGGGCTGGCAGGGTTTGTGGATTGATGGCAGTCAGGAATACATCAATACGATTCACGATCATTTCCGCCAAACCATTCAGGAAGGCCGACTCACCGCTTTGCAAAGTTTTATCACAGCAGAAAATATTGAATCCATTTTTGCCCGCGGTCATGTACCCGAATCATTCGACCTCTTATCCATTGATATCGACCGCAACGATTACCATATCTGGAAAGCCATTACCCATTACCAGCCCCGCGTGGTGATCATGGAATACAATTCCATCTTCCGTCCGGGTTGCGATTTTGTGGTCAACTACCAGGCCGATGCGATGTGGGATGGAACCAGTAATACCGGCGCCAGTTTATCGGCCCTGGAAAAACTGGGAAAAGAAAAAGGTTATGCCCTGGTCGCCAGCAATTTTACCGGTGTGAATGCCTTTTTCGTTCGCCAGGATTTAGCCGATGCCCATTTCACCGGTCCCTTTACCGCAGAGAACCACCACGAAGCACCCAAGTATTTCCTCTACCATACGCCGGGACATCCGCGGAAAGTGAGGATGTGATGTGAGCTGCGAGCTGTTGGCTATTGGCTTTTGGCCGTTGGCGCATTAGGTGTTAGGTGTTAGGTGTTAGGTATGAGAGCTTGTCCGCCTGAGGCGGATGTTAGAGCTTGTCCGCCTGATGGGAATGTTAGCCATTAGCTGTTGGGAAAACACACTCCAACCATCCACCTTCGCTGAAGCTACGGCGGACAAGTCAAAAACCACCCCCGCCGTTGTTGTGTCGCTGACCAACAACTTTCTGTTTAACGGGAAATCAACCATCCGCCTTCGCTGAAGCTATGGAGGACAGTCCACCTTCGCTGAAGCTACGGTGGACAAGTCAAGAAATCAAAGATCAAAAAATCAAACATCCACCTTCGCTGAAGCTACGGTGGACAAGGCAAAAAATCAAACATCTTCCGCCGTTGTTGTGTCGCTGACCAACAACTTTCTGTTAAATGGGAAATCAACGACCCGCCTTCGCATTAGCTACGGCGGACAAGTCAAGAAATCAAAGATCCAAGAATCAAACTTCCCTTTATATCTGACATCTGCGATCTGAGATCTGACATCCACCTTAGACTGTTCGAACACGAGACCTACACGGAGCGCTTGTTGCCGTTGTTTCTTCGGTGTTTCTTCGCTGGGGACCGAAGCTTGACCGAAGGGGAGGCCGGAAAACAGGCTGCTGACCCAACCAGTATCAGGCGGAATACCAATGACAACCCGATGAAATCCCCTATGATCATCGGACTTGTATCGGACTGATAACGGACTTTCATCGGACTTGATCCGTACCAAAACCCGGAAAAGGGCCTGGCAGGTTTAGGGGAGTAATAGGGAACTCTCTTAGTATCAGGCGCGTATGGTAAGGGAATGGTAGGGGAATACCCTTCTGAAACCCTTAGGATACATAGGGGATGGGTATGGAATCATCGGACTTGTAACGGACTTGTATCGGACTTGTATCGGAGTGGTAAGCCACAACTCGCTTAAAATGAGCATTTTATGTTTGGTGATTATGCTTTGAAAGTATGGCGTTGCCACTGAAGACACTGAATAACACAGCGATATACCGTGTCATCTGTGCTTTCTGTGGCAAAAATTACTGGAGTATCTTGCGATTATCGGATAAATATTTAAATTTACTGATATGCGAAATGTGCTTTCGTCAAGCTGGCAATTGGGTTGGGATTGGCGAAAGGGTTAGTCTATTAAAGTGTTATCTGCAAGCCTATTGACGACAGTACTTATATAATGGCAGACACTGAAAACAACTTTTATATTTAACAATTCCTATCGGACAAAAAAAAGACCGCATCATAATGACACGGTCTTTGCTGTACCTTACTTTTCTAGTATGAAGAATAGTAGACTTGTTGAGGCGGCGAATAGTACTGCTGTTGTTGCTGGTAATATGGTTGCTGAGAATAACTACTACCCCTGATTTGTTGATAAATTCCCACCACTTGACCGAATATATTTACAACTCGTTCAATATTATCAAGTGTGTTAGAAAACCTTTGCCCTCTATTACTGTAACTTGATTCCTGATAATATGTAGGTTCAGCATTCTGTTGATACCAATAATTATTTTGAGGAAAAGACTGGATAGATTGTTGATAATAGGTCGGCTGCGGCTCGTAATATTGTTGCCGTACTTGCGGATAATATACCACTATGTATGAGCCATTACAAGTACATTGTGCTGAGCTATCATAGCCCCAAATTGTAAGGCTAAAAACAAGTAATATAAATAGTATCTTTTTCATAACAAATGATTTAAGTTTAAAATGGGCGGCAAAGCCGCCCTTGAATTTTTACCTTCTCCTGTAACCTTGTTGATTCGGATAATACCTTTGCGGGAGTGTTACATTCCGTTGTACATATCGTTGTACTTGATTGTACCCCTGCCGTATTGGAGTACCGTACCGCTGCGGAACCAATCTTGATCCGTAATTAACTACTGAGTTGCTAACCCTCTGAATTGTTCTTGCACCGTTGTAAACTGGTGTCATTTGACGGTTAAAGGCATCCCAGTAAGCCTGTTCGGGAGAAGTGTACCTCTGTTGAGCGTTTGTTTTGGTTGTGGTAAGGCTCATCAAAACCACGAGCAATAAAATAAAATGTTTCATTTTATTACCATTTTACAGTTATTTGGTTAGGGCTAACGTCAGCATTGGCTACTGTTTTTTAATACCCTGTCAAGCTTTGCCTGACCCATGTTTCAAAGAACTTTGAAAAGATTTTTTACTTTTAGAATTCTGACAGGTATTAAGCGAAAACCAAACCGCCAATTTTCCCGTCAATTCCGTCAAATCAGTCAAATTCATTATGACGAGTAATTTTCAAATCGAAGAGGATAAACTATATATACCAGAAAATCTGCTGAAACGCTTATGGGCACAATTGAAGATTATTGTTAGCTACCAGAGAAATGGGCAATCTATAGATAGCATTAGTGCCTATCTCAAAAAATATCTTGATGAAATCCTTAAAGCCAAAAATGAGGGATTGTACTATAGATTTATAGCCGCAGGAATTGGGATAAGTGCTGCAAATGTCGAAAGAGCATTTAAAGGGAAAAAGGGTGCACAGAAAGTAAACGTTGATTTTGAAGTTCAATATGACCTGCTTTATTTTCTGTGTTATGCTTGTTGGGAAGAATCGCTAATAAACATTATTAGAAGCCCTTCCAATGATTGGGGTAATAAAACATTGTATCATGTAATTATCCCGGAAAATGAAAAAGAGGAACTTGAAAAGCTTAAAAATATTGATTCAACAATAACTAGTGAATTAAATCATGAAGTAAAAGAAATAGAACAAGCATTTTCAAAATCCACTGAGACATCTCCTGACATTTCTAAAGAAATCAATTATAGCAAGCCGGCTTCCAACGAAATATTTGATTGTGTTGACCAATCTTTTTGGAATAAATACAAAAGCAAAAAGGATAAAAGCGAATTAATTGATTACTATTTGAGAGCGGATACTGAAAGACTATTACCATATATTATGATGTTTGATGACGGTTCGGAAAATAAATTATACATATCCCCCGATAATGAATTTGAAATCACTAATGAATTAACAAATCAAAAAACATTAGCGAACCTAAGTGCAATCTTTTCAAATAGCAGCCAAAAGAAAGTTTTATTAAAAGTCTTAAGCGAGGGTGGAGAAGGCAAAACTTCACTTTTATTTCATATAGCCAAAGAATATTTTCTAGAGTATAATATTATCAAGTTAAAAGTTAACAGAGAATTAGATAGCATTATTGAAAGATTGCCAATTTTTCTTAATGATAACCCTGTAATTATTTTAATTGATAACGCAATGAATCATAAAAATTCTTTGGAAAAATACAGCAATTCATTTGAACTGCTATACGGAGATAGCGGATTTACAGTTATTCTTTCTGAACGGCTTAATTTTTATGAGTCGAATTATTATTTAGAGGCACGCTTTGACAATATATATTCGTTAGATTCTAAAGTAAAGAAGTCAAAACTAGAAACATTTTTTAATATCCTGTGGAAAGAACTGGAAATACAGAGCGATGATGAAAAATACGAAATGCTGAAAAATGAATTTATTTCATCTACGCTCCCACTGCGAAATAAAGTAAAGCATCTCCTAAGTAGTCAAGGTATACAAACTAAGTTCAATACCCGTGAAGATTGGCAAAATTGGGAAACCTTTATAAATAATAAGCCCGAATATTATTCTATTCGCCGACTTTATACTGTAGTTGCCTTGTTCAATAAATTTGGGCTTTCAGTGCCAGTGAAACTTAAAGTGCTTACATATCCAATAGGCGGCGATAACTTCCTGATAATTGAGGCGTTATCAAAAACCTATTCTCCACCCTTTTTAATAGAAAAAATTGAAAACGAAGAATATTTGAGATTGCGGCACGATACTGCCGCTGACGAATATTTTTCACATGAAGCAAATAGAGCAAAAGGTGTGGTGGTTCTTAAAGAATTTTTTGAAAGTTTATCTGACAAATACAGTGCTTCATTATTTAGAAATTTACAAGAACATAAGGAATTTAAAAACGATAATCAGTTCAATTATTTATTAGATGATGAAAGAAGAGTAAAACTTCTTGACACTTATTACAATCAAACAAACGAACCTGGCGAAAAAGGTAAAACATTAATTCGGCTTAGTGTTCTATTAATAAATTTAACCCGCTATAATGAGGCTATTGACCTATTAAATAGTTTCTTGAAATACAATGACAATGCCTATGCAAAAACACTTTTAGCAAGCATATATTTAAGACCAGAATACAGCAAGATTGTGGAGGCGGAAGAACTACTATTACAGGTATTGCTAAATGAATCAAATAATGTTTATGCAATTGAAAAGCTTCTTTATATCTATTCAAAACTGACCCCTAATAAATACAGACTGGATGAATTTATTAAAAAGCTACCTCACGACATTAAACAAAATAATAAACTTCTCATTTCAATAATTCAAAAATATATTGGAGCTAACGACCTAGTTAATGCTTATAGGAATACTCTAATTTATATTGAAAATAATCCAAATGAAGACGCAACGTTTCTAGTGGCAAAAATTTTATCAAAAAGTGATGATTTGAAAAATCATCTTTTTGATTACTGTTTAAAACAAAGAGATTTAAACTTTGCAGAAACGATTTTAAAATCAATTCAAGAAAAATCCCATATCAGCTATACAATTTGTTTTGCACAACTTTTGATTTATCAAAATAAATAT
>JAACZQ010000093.1 GCA_009996675.1 Chitinophagaceae bacterium | reverse complement strand
CTTCATCACCCAGGGGAAATAAACAGTGTTTGGGAAGGGAATGCATGATACAAATATAACCAAGAACAGAACTGTGTATGTGCAAGCAAAACAAACACGGCAGGTCCGGTACTGATGGCATTTTAGCCATGAAAAATAATCCCTCAAGAGCAGCTAAAGGTTCATGACTGGCTGGCTTCAACAGAATAACACCTTCACAATTATTTGATAATCAGTCGTTTTAACGACTCCAAATCAGTTTGGCACGGAACTTGAAAAGATTTTCGTGCATACCAATTGTTTAACCAAAATCCATGAGTTATGAAAACGATCATTAAAACAGGCGCTGCGGTTGCCGCATTATTCTTTCTCCAGTCAGCAGAAGCACAGCTGGGTTTAGGGGTTCGTAACACCACCAGTGTTGCAACCAATGCTACATTGAATGCTACGCGGGCCACAGCAGCCGCTACACAGGTTGCAGCACGTACAACTGCCGCAACAAGGCAGGTAGCCAATGCCACCGTGAATGCCACCCGTGCTACGGTAAACAACAGTTCGCAAGCGGCGAATAAATTACGCTCCGGTACACAGGTACAGGCAGGTGTAGAAGCTTCCAGTGCATCCAGCATCAACAGCAATGCCGGTGGTGAAGAGCGTGGACTGATTCGTGCCGATGCCCGTTCAGAAGCCGAGTTGCATGCCAATGCGAATGCCAAACTTCCCTTCCGTGAAACTGCCGAAGTGGTAAGTGATCAGAAAGACATGGCCAAGGACAAAGTGGAGAACGTAAAAGCCAAAGCCGAAGCCACCAAGGAAGCTGGTTTGCAGAAAGCCAAAGACGCAAAAACCAAAGTAAAAGATGCCAAACCATCGGTATCTGCTTCCGGTGAAGTAAAAGCTGCAGGTTCTGCACGTACAGGTAAAGAATAAACCTGGTGGCCAGATCCCCGCACCATCTTTGGCCGAGATACTAATAACAACACACTAAAACTGCCGTTATGAAAACGTACAAAAGCAGGCATGTGCTTTTGATGGCCATGCTTTGCCCGCTGATTGCTGTATCACAGCAATCAGCGGAATCAACCGATACCAAAAACGAGGTCACAGCTTCCATTAACTATCAGTCGGCGCTGCACTTTTTTGGACGTACTGATAGTTTACGCAGCAGCGGCTGGTTTCCCATGCTGGGTTTTCAGCTGAAAAACGGCTTATATGCGCAAAGCAATATTGTGTTTGTGCAAAACCGAGCCCAGCCATTAACCTATGCCGGTACTGTGGTGGAAGCCGGATATCGTTTTCCGAAATCGGATCATTTCACCGGTAACCTTTTCTTCTCGCGTATGCTGTATCGCGATGAAAGCACACTGGTTCAATCGGCATTAAAATCTCAAACCGGGGTGAATATGAGCTATACCAATAAAATACTCAATATCAATGGCGGGCTGGATCTGAAGTTCAGTAACCAGACGGATGTGGGTGTTACTTTGGGAGTTGATCACCTGTTTTTGATTCCAACAGCTACACCCGGTACTGCATTTGCGCTTGCCCCGGCAGCCTATGCATACCTGGGAACCCAGCGGTTTTCAAATACCTACCTGGAGAAGAAAAATGTGTTGGGTATTCCTGTTACACAACAAACCACGGAGAACGTAACACAATTAAATGTTCTGTCCTATGAAATATCCATGCCCCTGGTTTTTGTAAAAGGAAAATTCAATGCAGCCGTTACACCGGCCTATGTAATACCACAGAACCTGGTTACCGTACCCGGCCGTGCAGACTTATCGGAACGGGGTAAGAAAATGCTGTACGTTACCATCTCGGCAGGCATCCGGCTTTAGTCGTGAAAGGTGAAAAGTCAATTGTGAAATTTGTTATTAGGAAATGTAGCAGTCTCCTCTTCACTTTTGACTTTTCACCTTTCTCTTTTTTACCAGGAGATTACCTGCAGCAGAATTACCCATTGGCCATTCTGGCGGCACCAGACACGCATATAATTGTCTTTCCGGTTTTCGTGGGTAATGGTTCCATAAGTGTAAGCCATGTCTTTTGAAGCGGCAATGCCGCCATCCATATACTCGAATACCATACCGGCAGGTAATTGTGCCATTTGATTCTCAACAGCTGTTTTACCGTGTGCAGGTGATTTGCCATTGTAGTTGAACCAGGAAAGATCACTGATAAAACCGGTAAAAGCTTTTCCTGCTTTTTGTGCAATCAATACATTCAGTTGCTGATCTGCAGCAGTTACGGCTTGCTGCGTAAAAGTTTCTTTTTGTATGGTAGCGAGATCTACCTGACTAACCTGATCGGGAATTTCGCGTATATCATTGTACCGGATACCCATATCGGCCAGGAACTTCCATTCGCCCTGGGGGGTGATATGCCAGATGGTGTTGTACTGACCGCGACCACGAATGGAATCACTGTTGCGATTGGGTTTCAGGTGATAGGGGCCGGTTGTAAACCCAAAATCCCCTGAACTGCTCACGGCAGCATGTTCGGGACCCCAGTTCAGCAGGGCTGGTCCGTCGGGTTGAGCGCTGTATACTTTGACACAGTTGCGGGCCACTCCATTATTGAAAATTTTACCGGTACTATCAGTTGCCTGCAGGAAACCAGTCTTAATACCATTGGCCACGGTATTGGCAGCGAAGCTTCGTTCGGCCTGTATAACACCTTGTATACCTTTCTGAGAAAAACCATGGTAAGTAATGCAACACAGGGAGGCCAGGAGAAAAAGTTTATGCATAAGGGTTGTTTGAAAATTAAAAATAGCAAGCGCTGAAAGCAATGCTATCCAGAATTCGATAAACGGTAGGGTATAAATGAGAACAGGTTCCGCACTTGTTGCTGGAACCTGTTTCTCTGCTTCTAACATACTGCTTATAAAAACCCAAACTTGCCTAAATAAAAGCCCTGTCTTTGTTCCCTGTTCAGGGAATGCGACATAGATTATGAAATCTTACAGGGCCGTCGCTTTTTTACCAGCTGCTATTACTGCGATAACGAGAGCAGTGGTGATGAATTTTCCTTTCATGTGCGTGTATTATTTAATGATGCAAAAATGCTGTATGAAAAACACCTGTTCAACCGCATTTGTATGTGAAAGATGGAAGGAAATCAGCCATGAAAACCGGCCCATTTAACATTCATCGCTTTTTGTCCGTTTTTTGCACCGCTTGTCCGCAAAAACCCGCAGGCTGCGTTAAAAAGGCATCACATAATTATGTGGTTTTAATACCTGAAAGCTCTGGCAGCGGTTAATAATGGATAAATTAGAGGGGATGCCTCTCAATGATTGCCTGATTATCAATAAATTGATTAGCGAAGTGCAGGCCGATGACTTTATTTAACATGATTATGCGATAGTACGATTGACTACCAGATATTAGTTTTGACTTGTAAATAAAAAGTATGACCCGGTTATTGATATACGAAGACAACCCCCAGCTCCGTGAAGGTCTTACGATGCTGATTAATGGATCGGATGGATTTGAAGTTTTATCTGCTTTCAAGAATTGTAACAATGTGGAAGATGAGGTAAGGGCTTTTAAACCCGATGTGATTCTAATGGATATTGATATGCCTGGGACCAATGGCATAGAAGGATTGAAAAAAATCAGGGAGATTGACACCGATGTGAAGATTCTGATGTTAACCGTTTTTGATGATAATAAAAACGTGTTTGATGCCATCAGCAATGGTGCCAATGGTTATGTATTAAAGAAAACACCTCCGGCCAGGTTGCTGGAGTATATACAGGAAGCACAGACCGGTGGCGCTCCCATGACTTCTTCCATAGCCACACAGGTATTGAAAATGTTTTCATCTCTCAATAATGAAAAGGGTCAGGATTATGATCTTTCTGAGCGGGAGAAACAGGTGCTGCAGTTATTGGTAAACGGATACAGCTATAAAATGATCGCAGCAGAAATGTTCATAGCTATCGATACCGTACGCTCCCATATCAAAAAAATCTACGAAAAGCTGCACGTTAATAGTAAAAGCGAAGCCGTTGCCAAGGCTTTCAGGAATAAGATTGTATAAATAGGGGGATAAAAAGGGAAAGGTCAAAAGTGAAATGGATTAATGCTTTCACTTTTGGCCTTTCGTTTTTCACTACTTACTACACAGGATTCCCCTGCACTCTTTTCGCCGCTCATCACCCCCCTCGTCCCTTTCATCCCAACTACATATTTGTGTGATAGGATGCAGGTTAGTGCAAGTTTATGTTTGTGTTGTTCCTGTCGCTTTTTTATCAAAGATGAAAAAGAGCCTGACAGAAACGGTTTTTCAAAACTTAAAACAACGAACATGAATGTACAAAGCAAGACCCTGCGCATTACTGTTGCAGTATTATCAATGATGGCCATTGTTGCTGCCTGTAGTGAGGCCGGAAACAAAGAAACAGAAACCCAGAAGAATGACATCAACACAGTACGTAAGCTGGAGAAGGATGAACTGATTGCCAGAGGCGCGTATATTGTTAATGCTTCTCTTTGTAACGACTGTCATTCTCCCAAAATTATGACAGCCATGGGACCTGAGCCTGATACCACCAGGCTTTTATCGGGTTATCCTGCAGAGCATGGCATTCCCACCCTTTCTGAAGCGGTAGCCAAGGATCAGAACTGGGTTAAAATGGCTCCGGATGCAACTGCATTTATAGGACCCTGGGGCATCAGCTTTGGTGCCAACCTGACGCCGGACTCTACCACGGGTTTGGGTAACTGGACCGAAGAAGTATTTATTAAAACCATCCGTACCGGTAAGCACCTGGGACAGGAAGGTGGTCGCGGTATTTTACCTCCGATGCCCTGGCCCATGTTTGCTAAAATGACCGACGAAGATCTGAGTGCAGTGTATCAATACCTCAGATCATTACCCGCGATCCGCAACCAGGTACCTGCTCCTATTGCGCCCAATGCCATTAAGACAACAAAATAAAAGACCCTATCAATTCAAAAAAAGAAAGGAAAATGAAAGGAATGAAATGGATGTTGCGATTGTTGACAGTTGTTGTATTGTTCAGCGCCTGTACGAAAGAGTTTGAACCGGCACCAACAGATCCGCAAAACAATCCGGGTAATAGCAATGAAAAGAAGCTGTCGAAGATGGAATATGACGATGGGTCATATACCAGTATCAATTACAATACGGCGGGGCAGATAGCCAAACTTACGATTGTGCAGAAGCCAACGCCTAATAATGGCACAACGGTATATACTTTGACCTACAACGGGACCAAGCTGGCCGAAATGGTGTCCAATGATGGCTATAAATTCAAGTACACGTATACGGGCAATGATGTAACGAAGGTAGAAATGTATGCACCCGATAACACCCTGATGGTATATTATGAGTATACTTATAAAGATGGCCGTTTGTGGCGTACAGATGCCTACAATTTGTATGGTATGCCAGCCAGTAATGTGCCTTCTGTTCGTTTTGAGAATGAGTATTATGCGAACGGGAACCTGAAAAAAATGGTTACCTATTATAAGAACTATACCTCGGGGGCTTTACAAAAGACGGGCGAATATGAGATTACAGAATACGACAGCAAGCGGAATACCAGCCTGATTTTTGAGAACAACCCGTTCATTCCGATGACCAACCTGATTCCCAATAACCCTACGAAGGAAAAGCATTATGATGAGCAGGGGACTGTGTATGCAACGGTTACACATAGCTATACCTATGATGCCGATGGCCATCCGCTGACCCGCACTTCTGTGGTAAAAGAAACAGGTTTACCTGATGAAACCACAATAACGCGGTTTTATTATTGATTTTCAATCAGTTGCAAATAAGGCAATCACTGTCATACAGCCCTCATTCCTGTCAATAAGGAATGGGGGCTTTTCTTTAAAAGGCAGAAAAACCGGCACAAACGTGCATTTCACATATTTGTGTGGTTGAAAACCTGCAAAAACGGGCTAATTTTGGCTTTTAATTACAGTAATCATGAAAGCAGCTCTCCAGAATCTGGTACTTTACTTGCTCTGCGTGGCAAGTGTTGTATTGGCTGCCCCCACCCAATCAACCCTGCTACCCCGTCCGCTGAACAACAGTGGCAAAAGCGCAGAGGCTAAGCATGAAGTACTGAACAAACCGGCTTCCTTAAGCCCTGCAAAGGCTTGTAAGGCAGCTTCCGCACCGTCTATTTTAGATGGTACCACCAGGTTTATCCTGTGGTAAGATGACAGGTTTTCGATATCCGAAAAATATGACCCGGTAGCCCCCGCCCGGGCCCCTGCTCATCCCAATCAGCCCGCTTTTGTTTATTTTTGTACTGCGGAACAACTCCGCTACTCAAAAAGGAGCAGGTTATGATTAAAACAGGAAATCCCGTTATCAGTATTTATACGGAAATGACCCCCAACCCGGAAACCATGAAGTTTGTGGCAAACAAACTCCTGTATCCCGGTAAAAGCATTGATTTTGCAGATGAATCACAGGCTGGTCCTTCGCCACTGGCCAAGGAGCTCTTCAGCTTCCCCTTTATTAAAAGTGTATTCATCGCCAGCAATTTTGTTACCCTTACCAAAACCAGTGATACCGAAGACTGGCAGGATGTTATTCCTACCATCAAGGAATTCCTGAAAGAATACCTGGAAAACGGCGGTGTGGTGGTAAACGACGATGAAGTAGCTAAAATTAAACAGGAAGCCAGCAATGCTGTAAGTGCCGACGATGATGATATTGTAAAGCGTGTGAAAGAACTGCTGGAGAATTATGTGAAACCTGCCGTGGAAATGGATGGTGGTGCTATTCAGTTCAAAAGCTATAACGAAGGTGTGGTAAACCTGATGCTGCAGGGAAGCTGCAGTGGTTGCCCCTCTTCCATGATTACCCTGAAAGCCGGTATTGAAGGCATGATGAAACGTATGATCCCCGAAGTGAAAGAAGTAGTAGCAGAAGCCGAATAATGATTTTTATTTGATCTGGTTGATGATAAAGCGCTGACTGTAAACAGTCGGCGCTTTTGTTATACAGGGTAGTGTTTGTGCTTTTAAACAGTATCTGTAGCTTTGGCAACCCTTAACCCCAAACTACTGCTTATGTCGGCCCAGGAACTCTCCAGCAGACTTACCCATGCTTACCAGGGTTTTAACCAGCTCATTGCTTCTTTATCAGATGAGCAACTGGTAACAGCACCGGAACAGAAATGGACAGCGCTCCAGCAGCTGGATCACCTGATTAAGAGTGTATCACCGGTGAATATGGCGTTTGGATTGCCCCGTCTGGTGCTAAGCTGGAAATTTGGTAAGGCCAACCGTCAGTCGCGTAGCTATGAGCAACTCGTAGCAAAATACCAATCCAAATTACAGGAAGGTGGCCGGGCATCTGGTCGTTTTGTTCCCCCGCCAGCTATTGCCGCAGCGGAACGGGCTCAATTATTAAGCAGGCTCGAAAAACTGGTTCATCAGCTGGCTTCCCGCACAGCGCGCAGCAGCGATACCTACCTGGATACCTATATCCTGCCCCACCCATTATTAGGCAAACTCACCCTGCGGGAGATGATTTATTTTACAACTTATCACGCCCTGCATCATACCGAACTGGTTAAAAAAGGACTGGAATCGCAGCAGGCAGCATCATAAATCCATCGCAAAACCGTTATCATACAGATGGGTCTTGTTAAAATATAAGAAAATAACCCCGCTGCCATCAACTGGTATACAGTTTGCAGCTTACCCTTTGGAATGAAATACCGGATACTTCTCATATCGCTTTTATTGATTATGCAAGGGTTGTCGGCGCAACGCATGACCCTCTATGTGGCCGACAGTAAGGGTGATTGTTATGGTATTTCTTCCCAAACCTGTTTACAGGTGAAAGAAAAACCCGGTGAACCCTATTCCCTGTTTTATTCCGGTATTGAAGGGTTCTCTTATGAGGAAGGGTATAACTATCACCTGGAAGTGATGCGGGTAAAAAAAGAGCGTGTGGCAGCAGATGGGTCGGCTTTCAACTATTACCTCATTCGCGTGATCAGCAAGGAAAGATCCAAAACCTATGTACAGCGCCTGACACCCATACCCAACCAGCAATCCTTATCGTTGGAAAGAATATTGCGTAATGGTAAAATGGAATTGGTATCTGGTCCGGATATTTATTTTGATAAACGCAATGGCAGGATTTCGGGTAAAGCAGGTTGTAACCGGTACTTTGGTAAAGTAATCATGGACAATAACAGAATTACGCTGAGCGGACTGGGCTCCACCCAGATGGCATGCCTGGATAACAATAACCTGGAATCCTTATTCCTGCAATACCTGGCCTCCGTAAACCGTTACCAGGTGAAGGGCAATAGCCTGTTGTTTTACCGGGATAATGAAATATTACTGCAATTTGCCCTGACCGATAACCTGCCCTGACCCGGAATCTGTATTTTGCCATCTGAATGGATATCACACACATTATTGATCAATTTATAACGGGTTTACGCAATACCACTGCTTTGGAATTTATTGCAGTGCTGGCTGGTATTGGCAGTGTATGGTTCAGCCGGAAAGAAAATATATGGGTATACCCGATTGGACTGATCAATACCGTTATTTATATCTACCTCAGCCTCAAAGGCCATTTGTTTGGTGAAGCCAGTGTGAACCTGTACTATACCATCATGAGTATTTATGGCTGGTATCTATGGACCCGTAAGGATAAGGTTAAGCATGACCTGATCCTGCATATTGGTTTCAGCAACCGACGAGAATGGATACAGCAGTTGCTTTTCTTTGGCGTTTGTTATGTGGTGATTTTTACTGCACTCACCTGGATGCAAAAAGCATTTGCACCCGAAGCTATTCCCTGGGCTGATGCATTCGCCAGCGCATCGGCTTATACCGGTATGTGGCTGATGGCCAGGAAAAAAGTAGAAAGCTGGATCTGGTGGATCGCAACAAATATGGCTTCCATACCGTTGTATTTTATCAAAGGCTATGTGTTTACCAGTGTACAGTTCATGGTGTTATTTGTGCTGGCGGTGATGGGATTGTTAACCTGGCAGAAGCGTGCATCTATTGTGAAAGGGGGAAAATGAAATGTTCAAACCGAAAATAGGAACAGGAAATAGAAAATAAAAAAGCAGAAAACCCACACAGGTTTCATGCTTTTGCCCATATTCACTGCTCACTACTGATTACTCACTAAAAGAACCCGTAACCCAACCGCAATAATTTGAAGAAAATTGTTATTATAGGACCAGAGTCAACAGGCAAAAGCACCTTGTGTGAATCACTGGCACAGCATTATGGTATGCTCTGGTGCCCCGAATTTGCCCGGGAATACCTGATGACCAATGGAACGCAATACCAGCCGGATGATTTACTAACGATAGCCAAAGGCCAATTGGCGCTGGAAGAGGAATATACCCTGCAAACCATGGCAGGATGGGCTTTGTCTGGTGAGCGTTGGGTTCATGCACAAAGCCTTCGTACCAGTGCCCGGTGCCCCATGCTGTTTATTGATACCGATATGTATGTGATGAAAGTATGGAGTGAGTATGTATTTGGTACATGCAATCCTTTCATACTGGATCAGATCGCCAGTCGTGAGTATGATTTATACCTGCTCTGTAAACCAGATCTTCCCTGGGTGCAAGATGAATTGCGCGAATATCCCGATGAAGGGCCGCGACAGGAACTGTATCAGATATACCGCGACCTGCTGGTTAATCAGCAGACCCCATGGATGGTTATTGAAGGCGATTATGATTTGCGATTAAAGAATGCGATTGCTGCGGTTGATCAGTTAATGGTTAATCCTTGATAATCTTCTGCAGGTCTTCATCTGATTCAATCAATTGCATTTGCCGGACAATTTGCGGATAACGCCAGGACACCCTTCTACTCATGGGAACAACCGTAAATCTTTTAGGATTGGGCAGGCAGGCGATGATCATGGCTGCCTCGGCTCTGGATAATTTGGAGGCCGGCTTTTTAAAATATTGCCGGGCTGCCGCTTCAATACCAAAAATACCCGGCCCCATTTCAATGGTATTCAGGTATACTTCAAGGATTCTTCTTTTACCCCAGACCCACTCAATTAGTTTGGTGAAATAAGTTTCGGGTACTTTCCGGATATATTTGGTGTAAGCGCCGCCCTGCCAGAGAAATACATTTTTAGCTGTCTGTTGTGTAATGGTGCTGGCACCGCCGCCCAGCGGTATTCGTGTTTTTTTCTTCTTTTTGGCTTTCTTTAAACTTCTGTCAATAGCATCCCAGTCGAATCCGCCATGGTCGGGAAAATTCTGATCCTCACTGGCAATGGCGGCCAGCTTTACATTGTAGGAAATCTGATCCCAGCTCACATAGTCCCGTTTCAGGCCGTAACCAAACAAATTGGTGAACTGGGTAATCGTAATTGGCGGCATTACCCATCTGCATACAATCAGGTACAACAAAGAGCTGATAAACATGATCAGCAGGGTGCGTTTGGTAAAACGCCAGGCTTTCCGGATATAATTTTTGAAGCGGGATGAAGATGCCATGGCAGCAAGATACTATTTCGGTGCGCCGGAGATAATTTCCAAACGGTATTTTTTACCCAGTAACAGAAAATCCTTGTGACGCCATTGCTGCAGCTTACCCAGCAGGAATACACCCGCCGCTATACCCAGTCCGGGCAGGTTATCCTTACCAAAAACGGCATCACCCCGGTACAGGCTATTAAATATGTTAATCAATACATATGCACCACTACCGGTTTGCAAAAGAGCGCCATTGGTAAATACACTGCTACCCCGACGAGCAGAGGGCATACCCCGGATTTCATTCACATGCAACTGCAGTAATCCCAGCCACATGGTATCCAGTGAAAAAACGCCGAACTGGTTGGGCAGCTGCCGGGTAATATATTGGTTAATGAGCAGGGAATCGTTCCGGATGTCTTTGATATAACCTGTGATCCATTGGGTATTGCTGAATTGAAACAGGATGGGACTTCCTTTGGTCCAGAATTTTATATTCCGTTCCTTCTCTTTCAGTACCAGTATATCAGACTGTGCATGAATAAGGGATGCACAGCAGAGGCAAAAACTCACCCATAGCAGTTTCATATATACAAGATAAGTGGATGATGTGGCTTATTTTGACAAGGCTTCGTTAAAGCTTATTGCCCCAGGCGATAACACCCCAGCAAAGTGCTATGCCAAAACCAATAAGGATGAGTCCGGATAGCTTATTAATGTACATGAGGTTGCGGGCGGTGAGGCGACTGCGCAATTTCCCGGCCAGCATTACTTTCAGCAGGTCTGAAACCAATACAAATACCAGGCAGGTGGTGAAAACAATGATGCGGTATTCAAACGGATGAGCAGCACTTTGTGAATCGGCTAGTATGGCGGCGGTCCAGGCAAACCAGAACAGGAATACACCCGGGTTGAGCATATTCATAAAATAGCCCGAGAGAAAAATGGCAGCATAATCCCGCTTCCTGAATTTTTTATCGGCGATATTATTGTCTTCATCGGTATATACCTTCTTAAAAAACAAAGTATAAATACCAACGGCAACCAGGAAAATACTACCCGCAACGGCAATGGGAGTTTTGTGGTTGAGTGCGGTAGTAAACAAACTGGTGAAGAAATTACAGACCAGTACCAGGGTAATATCACTGGCTGAAACACCGGCAACAAAATAATAACCGGCTTTATGCCCGTTGTTGATGCTTTGTTTGATGATGGCAAAAATTACCGGACCTACTGATATGCTCAGTAATACACCCAATAATAATCCCTTCAATAAAGCAGCGGTCATGCTATCCCTGGTTTGTCTGTCGAAAATAAGTGGTTTGATCCAGAAGGCAGCGGCTTCTTTGATAAAAGGATGGCTAAGGCTTCTGGCTGGTGGGTAAGAGGGTGGCGCTGTAAATGATATCGAGACCGGGGAAATGCCTGTTCAGATAACTATTGCCATAACGGTAAACGGAATCCTGTACAGGAAGTACCTGTTTTTGGTAGCGGTCATTGAAACGAAATAAAACATCCATGCCGTTGATCACTTTTCCGATGGGCGGGTAACCTTTTACGCCCTCCCGAACCACGGTATCCAGTTTGGGGTTATCGGTCATATTGATGAATAACTGTGCCGCACGGCTATTGGCTACATCGCGGGCAAAAGCAACGACTCCTTTTTTATGCAGCTGTTTAACCGGCTCGTCCTGAATGCGGCGTTTATCCCAGAAAAAATTAAGTGCTTTCTGATCGGTAATGCCGAATTGCAGTACATAATTGCGCTCTACCCTGAAAATCATATTGGAACTGTAGTAACCGGAAATAACCAATTGATAGAGGCGGTCTACTGCCAGCGGCGACCAGCTACGGTAAGCTTCTATGGTAAAATCACCCTTTGATGTTTTGAACATGACCCGAAACCGGTCCGGTGCTTTGGTACGAAGCAGTCTTTCGTCGGGCAGCTGCGATGCAAGGGTCGACCAACCGCAACTGGATAAGACAAATACAAAGAGGAGTCGTAATATCATAAGCGGTAGTTATCCTACCAGTTCTTTTTTCAGGAAAGCCTGCCAGTCTTCCAGCATTTTACCTTTGAGTACGCGGGGGAATTTATGCTGTCCGCCTACTTTTCCTTTGGAGAGCATAAAATCCATGAACTGTTCTTCGCTCAACACATCAAGCCTTACCTCTTTGAGGGCACTTCTGCGTTCTACGGCATAGTCGTCATTCAGTTCGCAGAGTTTTTCATCAATGAGGGTTGCCAGGGCTTTGGCATCAACCGGGTCGTTGCAGGCCACATACCAATGATGGGCAAAGAAATTCTGATAAGGGATACCGGCAACGGTAAATTCCGGGATACAGATATTCATTTCTTCACTCACCAACTGAATGGCTTTATTCATATTATCAACACTCAGGTGTTCGCCCACGAGACTGAGGAAATGTTTGGTTCTGCCGGTGATAACAATTTCGCAACGCTCTTTGTCAACAAAGCGAAGGGTATCGCCAATCAGGTAGCGCCAGGTACCGGCAGTGGTACTGATGAGTAATGCATAATCCTTTCCTTCCTCTACTTCATGTATCATCAGCGCTTCCGGATCTGCAACCATTTCCCCATCCGCATCGAAGTTTTTATCATCAAAAGGAACGAACTCCATAAAAATATGTTCGTTGGTCACCAGTCGCATGCCTTTGGCATTTTGCCGGTCCTGGTAAGCAATAAAGCCCTCGCTGGCCAGATAGGTTTCGATATAGGTTATGGGTTTGCCCAATAATTTCTCAAATCCTTTTTTATAGGGCTCAAAACTTACCCCGCCATGCACAAAGAACGCCAGGTTGGGCCACATTTCATGGATATTATTCAGCTTATACCGCTCAATGATCATTTCCATACACATCTGAATCCAGGCGGGTACACCCACCAGGAATCCGATATCCCATTCAGGTGCTTTTTCTACAATCTCTTCGAGTTTTTTATTCCAGTCTTTCTGTTTGGCAATTTTTTTACCGGGCTTGTAAAAGGGCTGAAACCAGAAGGGGGCTTTTTTGGCGGTGATACCACTGAGGTCACCGGCATAATAGCCCGAATTCTTTTGTAAATCGGTGCTCCCACCCAATGTAAGCCATCCTTTGCTGATGGAACTATAGGGTATATCCTCATACGTACGCAGGCTGAGCAGCTGCTTGATCATGACAATCTTATTGCCATGGAGCAGGTCATTGGTAATAGGTATGTATTTGCTGGCGGCTTCACTGGTACCACTGCTCAATGCATAATAGCGGATTTTACCGGGCCAGCAGATATCGGGTATACCTTCCAGGGTCTTATGCCACCAGTCGTTATAAATCTTATTATAATTAAACGTGGGAACCAGTTCCTGGAATTTTTTACCGGGATGTTTGCTCAGCAGGACCTCATCAAAACGGTATTGCTGACCGAAAGAAGTAAAGCGGGCTTTGCGCAGGAGTTTCTTTAATACCCTTATCTGCTGCCTCCTGGGGTTATTTTGTGGTAACCGAAGTGCTTTCAGAATGCGATTGGGAAGCTTGATTTCGATTATGGCCATCGTTCAACACGGGTATTTGAATATACGAAGCTAAGGCAAAACTGCTAAAGATGCTTTTGCGGGAACCGGCCATTACCGGTAAACAGTTGCCTGGAAGGAACAAAAAAACAGGTATTCATGCCTGGAAATACCTGCATTAAAGGCAAAACACGCTCTATGGGAAATGTTTCCAGGTTGATGATCAGGTGTTTGGGCCGCTGTTTTTTAACATTTTCCACGATCTCCGTGTCGGTCAAAAGCCCGCTGATGGTTGCGCACTGTCGTATTCCTGCAAAATGCAGCCAGCTGGCGAGGGAGTCGGGGTGGCCCAGGTAACAACTGTTCTGTTCTTCCAATACCGGTTCGCTTTTGGGGTGTAGCGGAATAAGATGCCAGCATAAGGCCAGCGCCTCCCGCAGGTATACCAGGGGCAGGGTAAGCCAGGGAAAATGGTGGTATTTGCGGACATAGCGGGCCATGGCAGCATAAAACAACTTCACCTGTACCATACTGCCCTTGCGGCTGCTCTTTCCTTTGAAATGTAAAATGGGTGTTTTACCGGTATACCAGATATCATAACCGGCATCCTGTAAGCGACGGCAGAGATCAATATCTTCTCCGTACATAAAAAAGCCCTCATCCAATCCCCCCACTTGTTGTAATGCATCCCGGCGCAGCATCATATATGCGCCCGCCAGTACAGCTACCGGGTATTCACTCAACGCATCCAGGTGCCCCAGGGCATAGCGGTTAAAAAAAGCAGAGCGTGGGAATAATGCGGCCAGACCTGTGAGTTTACAGCAGGCCCCCCAGAAATCGGGTAATGATCTTTTGCTTTCCGGCAAAAACAAGCCATATCCATTGATCATGCGTACGCCCACAGCAGCTGTTTTTTCAGAAGAGGCCAGCAGACGCATGGGGTGTGAGAGGGATTCGCGGGTTACCAGGGTATCGGGATTTAGTAAGAGCACATATTCACCTCCGGCCAATGCCAGCCCCTGGTTATTGGCAACGGCAAATCCGGTATTATGGGTATTGCGTACAAAACGAATACCGGGGAACAGGGGTTCCAGCAAATCAACGGTTCCGTCGGCGGAAGCATTGTCAATAACAATAATCTCGGTCCGGGACGGATCCGTTGCCGCCTGTAAAGCCAACAGACAGGTGTGCAGATAAGACCGCACATTATAACTTACTATGATGATGCTCAGTTGCAGGATCAGAAACTTAGGATGCAATAATAGGAAGATTCAACGGTAGGCGGTTGGGTGGGCTTCCTGTCAATGTTGTACTTTTGCGCTATGTTAAAACAAACCCTTATACGGGCCACAGAAGCCGGGGCAGCAGAATTGCGCCGCTTTTTCAACGGGTCTTTTGAAATCAGTAATAAAGAAGGTATTAATAACCTGGTTACCGAAGCCGATCATGCGGCGGAGAAAGCCATATTTGAAGTGATCAGGCAGGATTTTCCCGATCATTTTCTGCTGAGTGAGGAAACCGGCGCGATTGTACAGGATTCAGCATACAAATGGATTATTGATCCCATTGATGGTACCGTGAATTTTGCCAATGGTATTCCCATTTGCTGTGTGAGTATCGGGATCGAACAAAATGGCCAGATGATCATGGGTGCCGTTTATAACCCTTTTATCAATGAGTTTTATTTTGCTCAGAAAGGTTTTGGTGCAACACTGAACGATAAAAAAATAAGGGTGAGCGGGAAAACCAGCGTTATCAGCAGCTGCCTGGTTACCGGTTTCCCCTATACCTACCTGGATATGGAAAACGGCCCCTTGCAGGTATTTGAAAAACTTATTCGTAAAGGCGTGCCGGTAAGAAGACTGGGCAGTGCAGCCATTGATCTTTGCTGGGTAGCTGCAGGCCGTTTTGATGGCTTTTATGAACACAAGCTGCAGGCCTGGGACAGCGCAGCAGGATTTTTAATGGTAGAAGAAGCCGGTGGTAAAGTAACCGATTTCAACGGCGATGTTTATTCACCCTATCAGCCGCATATACTGGCTACCAATGGCCATATACACGAAGAACTGAGATCCATTGTAAACGGAGCCCCGGTACAGGCTTAAATATAACACCCTAAATCTGAAGATATGTCTGCACAACAGCGAACCGAAATAGCCAGTATGGGTGAATTCGGCCTCATAGAACACCTGACCCGCAATTTTGAAACACGCAATGCATCAACCGTATTGAGTGTGGGTGATGATGCCGCCGTGATTGACCATTTCGGCAAACAAACCGTGATAACCACGGATCTGCTGCTGGAAGGTGTTCACTTCGATCTCATGTATACTCCCTTAAAACACCTGGGCTATAAAGCAGTAACAGTGAACCTGAGCGATATCTATGCCATGAATGCCATTCCTACACAGATTACGCTGAGTATTGGCATCAGTAACCGCTTCAGCGTGGAGGCACTGAATGAATTTTATGAAGGGGTTTACCTGGCCTGTGAGAAATATGATGTAGACCTTGTAGGTGGCGATACTTCTGCTTCGCAGAAAGGATTCGTGATTTCAGTAACAGCCATTGGTGAAGTAGCACCCGATCGTTTTGTAAAACGCAGTACCGCAAAGAATGGCGACCTGATCTGTGTAAGCGGTGACCTGGGTGGTGCTTACCTGGGACTGACGCTGATGGAGCGGGAGAAAAAAATATTCCTGGAAAATCCGGCCATTCAACCCGATCTGGAAAACGAAACCTATATCGTTGGTCGTTTATTAAAGCCGGAACCAAGGAAAGATATCGTCAATTTTCTTGCTGAGCAGGGCATTGTACCCACATCCATGATGGATGTGAGTGATGGTCTGAGCAGTGAAATCCTGCATATCTGTAAACAAAGTGAACTGGGTTGCCGCATTTATGAAGAAAAACTGCCCATTGCAGAAGACAGCCGCAAAGCAGCGTTCAAGTTTGGATTGGATGCTACCGTTTGTGCGCTGAACGGTGGTGAGGATTATGAATTGCTGTTCACAATGAAACAGGAAGATTATGACAAGATTACCCTGAACGAAGAAATCAGCGTGATCGGATACATGACAGCACAGGAAGAAGGCAGCAAATTGCTGACCAAGGGTGGAAATATATTTGATATTACAGCACAGGGCTGGAATGCTTTTCAGCAATAAACCATATGCGGCAGCGGCTTTTCATCATACTATTTGGCTGTCTGACCATGGCATCGGTACGGGCACAGCAAGTGTTACCCTTACCCAAAATGCCAGCCCAGCCACTGCGGTCTGATCTTGCTTTACTGCAACAGATACTGGAAGCCAATCACCCCAGCCTTTATTGGTATACGCCGAAAGACAGCATGGATTATTATTTCCGGGAAGCCATCAACAGCATTACCGATTCGCTGAATGAGCTGCAGTACAAAAACAAACTTGCAAGACTGGTAGCCAGGATTCATTGCGGGCATACTGCTGTACGCTTTTCCAAAAATTATGGCCGGATCGCCAATCGGTACCGGTATCCGCAGTTCCCATTAGCTTTAAAAGCCTGGGATGATAGCCTGGTGGTATTGGCAAGTGTGTATCCCAACGACCGTATTTTCAAAAGAGGGACGATTGTGACGGCTATCAACGGTTTGGCACCACAACAATTATTCGACAGTATATTTCCGTATATCAGCACCGATGGGTATGCCGATAATTACAAAAGCCAGCTGATCAGCGGTAATTTCCCGGGTTGGTATAAAACCATTTTTGGCGATGCCGATTCTGTGTACCGTATTACCTATCTCGATAGTACCGGTCATGAACAAAGCACAGCTATACACGCATATAATCCTGCTAAAGACAGCACGCACCAAAAAATAGAACGGGATAACCGGAGAGAACAACCTTCCCGCCGCACTTTGCGAAAATTGCGGTTACTGAATAAGCGGTCCTTATACATTGATACGGCTGTGAATACTGCTTTTATGCGGGTAACGAGTTTTACCGGTGGCCGTCTCAAAACATTTTTCCGCAGAAGTTTCCGGGAATTGAAAAAACTGGGTATCACCAACCTGGTGCTGGACCTGCGTGAAAATGGCGGCGGTAATGTAGGCAACAGTATTCGCCTCACCGAATACCTCACCGATACTGCTTTTCGGATTGGCGATACCGTAGCCGCCATCAACCGCAGTTTTCCCTATGGTCGTTATATCAAACCCAAATTCTTCTTCCGGATGGCCATGTTTTTTGGTTCGAGAAAAATGGATGATGGACGCTTTCATTACCGGCGTTATGAACAACATTATTACCAGCCTTCATCCAACAATCATTTCACCGGTAAAATATACCTGTTACAAGGTGGCTATAGTTTTTCGGCTGCTACCATGCTCATTGCGCAGCTGAAGGGGCAATCACATGTAACCGTAGTGGGTGAAGAAACCGGTGGCAGCTATTATGGTAATTCGGCCATGCATATCCCTACCATCACATTACCCAATACTGGTATCCAGGTAACCCTGCCTATGTACCGGCTGGTGATGGATCGTACGCGCGATAAGGGGCATGGCATCATACCGGATCTGTGGGTAAAACCAAGCTCTTATGCCATTCAGCAGGGAATTGACCTGAAAGTACTGCGTGTACGCGAATTGATTGCGGCAGGCATCGCAAGCACGGATAACAACAGGCATTAATCTATCACCGCAGTAACCTGAAGCATTTCATTCAAACAGAGCAGGTGGGCATCGTATCCTTTTTCAATCCTGCCAAAACGATGGTCCAGTCCCATTACCTGCGCAGGATATAATGATGCCATGCGTAATGCCTCTTCTGGCTCAATACCCGCTTTTTCAACCAGGTTTTGTACACAGTGAATCATGGTAAGCGCCGAGCCGCTGAGAATACCATCGGCGGTATAACGATCTCCCTCCAGCTGATGCTGGTAGGGCCCTTCATTGGTTGTGGTAACCGCATCGGTAATGGCAAATAACCTGGACCCCATGATCTTTTTGGCAATACGGATAGCGGCAAAATCCACATGGTATCCATCAGGAACCACACTGGATTTCACTTTGTCGTGGTCCAGAATGGCACCTACCAGTCCGGGTGCGCGGTGTTGCAGCGGACTCATGGCATTGTATAAATGTGTAGCGGCATGGATGCCATTATTGAAAGCCAGGGTAGCTTCTTCATAACTGGCATTACTATGACCGGCAGACACCACAATTCCATGTGACTGTATCAACTGCACCACTGCGGGATCACATACTTCGGGTGCCAGTGTAATCATGGTAATCAC